>DATNQC010000460.1:0-2364 GCA_036702885.1 Oculatellaceae cyanobacterium
ATATTCAAGCGTCTGAGATTTCTATTGGCGTTGTCGAAAATCTCTCTCCTTGTTCGTTTTCAGGGATACCGCATTAAGTCAGCTGCCCAGCTTGCAACGTCTGATCGCGTACTGTTGGTGACAACATCGCTCACAAAAAATAATCTGGGATATTTGAGCAGAATTTTTGTGCCTTTTGCCCGCAGACTCAAACAATCGAGGCGTTGTGTCATATTTTTTGTTAATAACCAGGATCAAACACTGTTTGAGACTTTTGAGAGGTGTTTTGTCTCGGACGACAGACTGGGCGCCCTGTTTCGATTGGTGCCCTTGGTCAGGCAGCAACTGACTTCGCAAAAGCTGTTCAAAGTGATGCAACTTGAGGAGTTTCCCATTGATCGTGAGCGGGCGCTCAATCCTCAACACCTTTTGAAAAATACGCTATCTTGCATTGAGCGGTTGAGGTGCTTGATGACGCTTTTTTATTACTACACGAAAGAATTATCATTCAGTGTGCTTGTCGGTGTGGAAGATGATATTGAAATCCTGAGCCTGATTGATATATTAAAGCCGATTCTGGGCAAAAACTATCGAACAATCGTTATTCCCTCCTGTTTGCCGGAATACTCGGAATGTTATGATTGTGTGAGTGTGGATGACTTATGCGTTTCCATGGATTTTGTGAAGGAAATTTTCCTGGAGCAAAATGTCAACGCCAAGCGCGTGCATGTGGTGGGTAGTCTGGAATGGGAAAATGAAGCGAGTAGCGGAACCCTGCCGAAAAAAACGCACCGTTTGATTGAAAGCAGCAATTTTGTGCTGGGCGTGCTGCACCAGCCGATTTTTGTGACGATGCACGGACAAACGATTTATAACGGTTTGACCATGAATTTTCTGGAGATTTATCAAAAATTTCTGGAAAGACACCCTCAAGCCTGCATCCTCATCAAACCGCATCCTCGCGATGACTTGGACAGCTTTAAAACCTACCTCCAGGGCTTGTCGCCACGCATTCACATTCTTCCCAAGGATGTTTCCAACACGGTTTTCTACCAGTACATTGACGCCGCCATTTCCATGCATTCCACCATGGTCACGCACGCGGTGGCGCATGGGGTGCCGGTGGTTTCCATGTATCGCTATCCGGATTACCGACGGATGTATGAGTATCTGGAACGCTCCGGCTGCCTGGCGACGGATGAGCCGGAAGCAGCGTTGAACTGGCTCGCTTGCTTGCAAACCGATCCAATATTCCGGGAGTCTGTCATGCAAAAAATGCGGGCGGTAAAAACACAAGCTCTCAAAATCCCGGCGTCCAAACGAATTTTGCGTTTACTGGAAACGTCCGAAGAATTTCAGGAGCCATCCGAACTGGCGACGTTTCTCCCGATGGACGAAACTCACGCTGAGGAAGCGACTTCCTGTCCCATGGCGGCGAAATAATTCTGGCATGCCATGTCCAGTAATTCTTCGGTCAGAACGGGCGATTCCCGACGGTAGGCCGCCATATTCAGAATCTGCTCCAGAATATCTCTGGGCTGACATCCGCGGAAGGGCCGCTTTCCCCGGTAATGGCGTGCTATGAGATAATCCACCTTGCTTTCGTCATAAGCAATGCTGTACTTTTCGCAAAGCATCCGGAAGATTTCCTTGAACTGCGCTTCGGTGGGATCTTTTACATTGATTTTGTATGGAATCCGCCGGAGGAAGGCGTCATCCACCAGGGACTTGGGATCCAGGTTGGTGGAAAAGATGATGAGTTCATCAAACGGCACTTCGATTTTTTGCCCGTTGGGTAGCGTCAAAAAGTCCACGCGTTTTTCAAGCGGCACAATCCAGCGGTTCAGCAGATCCACGTGGCTCACGCGCTGACGGCCAAAGTCGTCTATCAGAAACACGCCGCCGTTGGCCTTCATCTGTAACGGCGCTTCTGATACGCGCAGGACGGGATTGTACTTGATTTCCAGCGCATCCATGGTCAATTCACCGCCAACCATGACTGCCGGACGTTTGATTTCAATCCAGCGAGGATCATATTTGGCAATCAGCGAATTGTCCTCGCTGCCGGTCGGCTGGTGGTTCTGCGGATCGTACAGTTGGACAATCTGACCTTCCACATACAGGGCTTTGGGAATGTAAATATCGTTCCGGAAACAGGAGGCCAACCGTTCCGCAATGGTGGTTTTACCGTTCCCCGGCTCTCCGTACAGAAACAAGCCCCGCCCCGAATTGACCGCCGGGCCAATGGTGTCAAACAACGTCGGATCAAAAATGAGATCTCGAAACGCCTCTGCCAGGGTTTCGTAATTCGGTTTTTCGTTGCGGATGGACTGAAGCCGGATGGCGACGAGATAATCCCGGTAAGGCACCGGAGCGGGACCCACA
>DATNQC010000015.1:0-5101 GCA_036702885.1 Oculatellaceae cyanobacterium
AGCACCCTTTCCCCGATTCCGGTCGTGATACACCACCCGGAAAGGTGGCCGGTTTTCGTAGTCCTTGAGGATTTCCCGCGTACCATCCGTGGAACCGTCATCCACAATAATGATATCTTTTTCCAGCCCACAAAAGTCGACGATCAAAATCCTGTCCAACACCTCCCGGATAAACCGGACTTCGTTATAGACAGGAATCAGGATACTGATTGTCGTTGCGTTCATCCACTCTAACTCTGCATCTAAATCTTAACCAGCTCCCGGTAACTGCTGGAGCAGCTCTATCGCCGGTTTATAGGTCGGACTAATCAGCAGGCATTGCTTCAACATCAGGCGGGCTTCCTGAAAATGCTGACGCATTTGGCTATATTGCCCCAAATGAAAATAAATTTCCGGGTCATTGGGCAACAACTTTTGCCCTTGCATCAGGAACGGACCGGCCTCTTCCAGGAGCCCCGCATGCATGAGCGCACGTCCGGCAAATTTAGGACTTTCCAGATTTAACTGGGATAGAAAATCAATATGCAGCAACAGATTCTGAAGAAGCGTCTGCTGCCCCGCCGCAATCAGATTTGCGATATCGCTTTCTAAATGATTCCGGATTTGAAACAACGTCGGGTAGGTCCGAAGCTGCCGGGTCACCAAGCCATATAATGAAATACACCAATGGTTGGCGCGCTGCCTCAGCACTTGCTCCCATTGCTTTTGCACCAAAGGGATATTTCCCTGCATCAGTGCACAATATCCCGCCTGGTAAGGGTCCGGCATGCTTTCATAAATACTGTAGGCCTCTTCAAAACGCCTTTGAGCCCGTAATGCCAGACCCAGCAATTCCAAACCGGCGCGTCGCTCATGAGGCTCCCCTCCCTCCTGCTCCAGCATGGGCCGCAGCATGGCTTCCGCCGCTTCCGGGCGCTTTGCCTTGAATAACTGATCGCGCACAGGCGCCAGATCCCCAAAAGACCCCATGAAAAATCCTAGCTTTCCGGTTTGGATGGAGACGGTTTTAAAAGATTGGCAGCTTCCGTAGCCGCCTGATCCAAAACGTTTTTTTGCGCTTCTTCTACAGCCTGCTGGTTGGCCTTTTTGATCTCTTCAAAAATTTCCTCACGAAAAACCGCAATGTGCTTGGGTGCCTGAATGCCGATTTTAACGGCCTCTCCCTTGGTTTCCAAAATCGTGATTTCAATCTCGTTGGCAATAATGAGCTTTTGCCCGGTTTTTCGGGTCAGTACCAGCATAGGCCTACGCTCCCTGTTCAGGAGAAGACCCGGCAGTTTGCTGAAGGACTTCGTCCGGAATCAACCGGGTTTTCGTACTATAACCCGACTCACCCAAAACCACCTGCTTGGCTTTACGTTGACTTTGACTCACCACGACCGGCCCCATCAGGTTAGCGGTCATCTTGGCAGGCTCTGTTTGAGGAATATTGACAATCGTCATCACCAAGGCATCTTCCGCGCCAGTCAGACCCAATTGCTCAACCACCGTGTCGCTCAGCTCAAATTCATAATCAATGCCAAAAAACTTGGGATTGGTCACCACAAAAGCCAACTCAGGCTCATCCGCCGATTGTAGCCACTTAAAAGGGGAATCTTCCGCATGATCCAGGATGACATAGCGATGAGAATCCGGAAAACCCAGAATCGGTTCCACAAACTGGATCACCCGATCCTCGTCTACATTGACTTCCCCAAATCGGGCGGTTTGAATGCTGAGCTGTGCCATCGGTGAATATATCCGCTGCCTAGACGTTTGGAATGAACGGCCTTGTTCAGTATAATGTTGGAAGGATTTAATTGTAACGATACTTGAATTATTTTAAAGAAAAAGCAACAAAGAGGCCAGTCCCTCTCAACTTTTTCCCAAAAACGACGAAAGCGTCAGGGTTAGTGAGCAGTACCCACTGGGGGGGAACCGGGAATTATGACAAGTGCGGTGATTACACAACAAGAGCTGGAGCGTCTGTTGAAAGAATCGAAAGAAATCGCCCAAGATTGGGACACCTATACCCAATTCCGCCAGAATCGGGATGCCATACTTCAACAAATTATGTCGAGCGAAGGTAGGAATTAGGCACCCTACCGGACAGATGCCTGCAAAGGTTGGATAGAGAGCGAGCAGACGCCCCTTCCAAATCGGGAGGGGCGTTTTGTATCCGCCCGGAATCCAGGCTGGAGGCAAGCAACCTTTTTCCGTTATAGTGGAAGCGTTGTACCGGGAGAGCGGCCCTGCATGCTGTATATTGAAGGTCCTATCGGATCGGGGAAAACCAGTCGCCTGTTGGAAGAAACGGCAAATCTGCTGATGCAGCACCCTGCTTCTTCCATTCTGGTGCTGTGCAGCAACCATGCCCGCCAACAGGCGTTTATCGAACGGCTGCTCAAGCGGGTGAACATGCCGCTGGCCCAGCTGCCCGTTTACACGTATCCCGGCTTTGTACGCAACGCCTTATTCAACTATTGGCCCTTAGCAGAAGCTGAAATCACCGCCTCGCTGAAAAGTTCCAAAACACGCATTCGCCCGGAACTATCCGGGCTGGAAGACAGCGAACTCATCTTAAAGTGGCTGCTTGCCAAATTACGGAAAGAAACGGAAAAGCAGGGCCAACCTGCATTTGCAGACTTTCCGGGCAATGACGGCCATATCATCAAACAAATCGTGCGACGCCTGCGCCTTCGTTCTGAAAATCAACTCACCCGTCAGGACATGGCGCATCGTTCGGAACTGTTGGATGAAATGTGCCGCACGGAAGTCACTTGGATGGAGCGGTATTTTGATCTTGAAAGCTACCGCCTGCGCGTACTGGATCCCAATAAGCAGCTGGATATCTTCAACGGCCTGCTCAAAAAGGAAAATGCCCTTTCCGACTGGCTAAGAAGAGATATCCGCCATCTGATTGTCGATGATGTGGATGAAACTATTGTCGCAGAGCAACGCTTGATCGAATTTCTCGCCCCCACCCTGGAGACGCTGATTCTGGCTGCAGATTTGGACGGCGGCTCCCGGCGCGGCTATCTGAACGCCTATCCTTACGATTGGGAAGCGCTCAAAACACTCCGAAACGGTCAGACGATCACCCTCACCAGGCAAGATCCCGCCTTTACCGCAGGACAGAAACTTCTCTACAACTGGAAGCGACTGGATGGTTTTGAACCACTCTCACCGTTCGTCCAGATCCACGAGCATTTTATTACCCGTGTGGAAATGCTGGACCAAGTTGTTGATGACATCCTGACATTACTGGAAGAAGGACGAGATCCGGGTGAGTTGTGTCTGGTTCTCCCCAAAACGGATGCCCTGAGTTTTTATCAACTGCAATCCCGGCTCAGTCGACGCGGGATTCCCGTCCAACTGCTTTCAGGAACCAAACGCCCCAGCGACAACCCCAAGTGCAAAGCCTTCCTCGCACTCTTGCAATGGGTTAACGCACCCCGCTGGGAGCAACGTCCCTCCCGCTGGGAAATTAAAACCGTCCTTACTCAAATTCTCCTGCTCAACCAGATCCCCGGCATGACGCCCGAAATGCTGGACGCACTGGTCAGCGCCATTCACGATTACGGCGCGCTCCATCAGCGCCAAGCGGGTGACTTACTCTCGGCGCTGCCCATCATCCCACCTCCGGGCGAACTCAACTTGGCGTTGCCACCGCTTGTCCTGAGCCGGTATGGGCTACTGTCCCAATGGCTGGAGCAAGCGCGTACCCTTTCATTTGAAAATCAGCTATATGCCGCCTTCAGCCAACTCCTCACCCGGTTTTCCACGGAACAGTACAGCTATAGCGACCTGAACCGGATTATTCAAAGCTATCTTCGCCAAAAAGACATTTTTGAAGGTTTATCGCAAACAAGCAACAATTCATGGCTACTGGATGTGGACGGCTTCAACCGCTGGTGGCTGGAACAAGTCAAATCAGGCACCATGGCGGATACGCCGGAACGTCCGGAAGCCATCCGGCCAGACGCCATCGTCATTGGCACCCCGCAGAAGATTATCGACACAGAACTGTCCCGCCCCATCCAGTTCTGGCTGGACGTCGGCTCTCGCGAATGGGCCCGTAGCGACAACGCGCCACTCTACAACGCCTGGGTGCATTCCGCTGTGTGGGATGGTTCCACCGCCGCCTTTACGGAAGAATTCAACGAAGCCGTCATCCGCACCCGCGCCGGCCATATTACGCGAACCCTGATGTTACTAGCTGGCGAACAGGTTCGCGCCTATGCCAGCGAGCTGGATGACTTGGGCTTCACTCAAACAGGCTTACTGAAAGAACGTTTACTGACAGATACGCAACAAAACGCATCCGGAAAACTCCAGCGGGCCACCCTCCGTGAAGATCAGGCGCCCATTCTAAAGTATCGGGCAGGCACAATGTCCATCAGCGCCGTCCCGGGTGCGGGCAAAACCTTTGTCAACGTGGAACTCCTGTTAGAGCTAATTGAACGCAGCGTTGAACCGGATCGCATCCTGGTGCTGACCTATATGGACAGCGCCGCAAAAACGCTACTGGGACGTCTGAAGAAGAAACTCGCGGGCATCAGCACCAAACTCCCGGTCGTTTCCACCATTCACAGTCTTGCTTTCCGCATTCTAACGGAAAATGACCATGCCATTCTGGCAGGCTTTTTGCCAGAAGACATGACGATTCTGGATGATTACGGACGCGCGGAAATCCTGGCGCAGGTCGCGGCGGCCACCCAGCCGGAATCCGCCAAAAGCGTGGGTGATTGGCAGCGCGCCATTGATCGCGGCATTAATCATGCCAAAACCTTTGATCTGACCGAAGCGGCCATTCGGGCGCAGCTTACCCGACAACATGGAAGTTTTCGATTGGCGGAATTTCTGCCCGCATTGGGACTTTATCAGCAAATCATGCACCAGAACGGCTATCTGGACTTCACCGATCTCATCACCAAAGCCGTCTCCCTCCTCAAGCATTACCCGGACATCCGGGAAAAATACCAACAACAGTTTGCCTATATCATTGAAGACGAGGCGCAGGATTCCTCTCGGCTGCTCCAGGAATTTATCCGCCTGCTGGGCGGCGAAAAGCCCAACCTCATCCGCACTGGCGACACGAATCAATCGATCACCACCACGT
>DATNQC010000030.1:0-4180 GCA_036702885.1 Oculatellaceae cyanobacterium
AAGCGCCCCGCAACCGAAGTGGGGCATATTGAGGAAACCGTGCTGTTTCTTGCGGTTTCCCATCCGGAAGTGCGTTTCTCACTCACCGTCAACGGAAAAGAAGTGCTGAAAAGTTCCGGCAGCGGAGAATTGAAAAATACGCTGGAAGAATTGTTCAATCTGCAAAAAGAAAACATCCGGCTGGTTCCCGTGGCCGAACAGGATGAGGAAGCAGGTCTATCGCTCGCCGGTTTCCTTTCTGAACCTGGTGTGATGAAAAGCAGCAAGCGCTGGATCCTTACTTATGTAAATGGGCGACACGTCAAATGCCCCATTCTGCAGAAAGCGGTGGAAGCCGCCTATGAATCGCTGTTGCCTTCGGGGAAATATCCCATCTGCATTTTCTTTTTGAATTTGCCGCCTGAACAGGTGGATGTCAACGTTCACCCGGCCAAGCGAGAAGTGCGTTATGCCGCTCCCCAGAGCATCTTCAGTTTTGTCCGCGGTGGACTCCGGAATGCACTTGCCAAGCAGGGGCTCACGCTGGCTTTTTCCCCAGAACCAGAAGCATTCCCCATGCCTTCTATCGCCCCACAGCCTGCACCCAGTTTCTCTGAATCCAGGCCAGTCTCCAGCACTGCATTCCCGCAGCGTGAGAGCAAGGCGACCTGGGCACCGACGCCTGCGCCTATCTCAATGCCGCGCGCAGCACAACCCAAAACCGTTCAAGCCGCACTGAATTTTTACCAACCTTCAACAACTGAAGTTGGCAATCTCGTCAAGGAAGCAACGCCTACCGAAACCCCACCCGCTTTACCCACCTTTAAAGTGATTGGGCAATTGTTTAACACCTATATCCTGCTGGAAACAGCTCAAGGCTTGATGGTGGTGGATCAGCACATTGCCAGCGAGCGCGCTTTTTTTGAAGCGTTGACGCTCAATTTCCGCGCGGAAAAACCAGACATCCAGCATTTGGTAACCAGCCTCCCGTTAACCGTCACACCGGTTCAGCGGGAACTCCTCCGTCGGCATCAGGATGATTTTACCAAACTCGGCTTCCTGTTCGAGTTAGCGGAAGACGAAGCCCGGCTCACCGCTTATCCCCTGGTCTTTACCGGACGAGACAAAATGTTTGAATCGGGCGGCTTATTCGAAGATTTGCTCGCCCAACTGGAAGATACCGGCGATATGCGGCTGGATTTGGATCACCTGATTGCGACACTCTCCTGTCATAGCGCCGTCCGCGCGGGGGATAGCCTGTTGCCCCATGAAATGAAAGAAGTGATTGAACGCTGGCTGGCCTGCCAGCTCCCCTGGACCTGCCCTCACGGACGCCCCATTGCCCATACCATTTCCAAAAACGAACTGAATCAGTTTTTCCACCGGCCCAGCCTACCGGTTAACGCGATTTGATTCTTTTCCAAGACTTTTTCGAGTGTACATCGCTCATATCCATAGGCAAAAAATGGGCTTCAGACGTGTTATGTACCATTGCAGATTTCAAATCACCTTTATGATATTTTGAGAAAACTCAACTTACAATCCAGGCTGCGGCTTTATGCTGACTTTTTATTTCCTGAACCATAAATTCATCTTTGACCCCATTTACGCATTTCAACTGCTGGCACATATGTGGGCCACAGAACCAGTCGGCACCCTGAGCGTTTTCATCACCCTCACCAGCATCATTATCACGTTGGGCTTCAAGCTTTTCGACATCGGCTGGAACATATACAAGGATGTATACAAGGAAAAGAAGCGCGCCGGAAAACTCCGCATTGAACTTTCCGCCGCTCAAAACGCAGAAGGTCGCCTTGCCGCCGTGGCCATTATCTCCAATACCGGCTGGGAACCCATGGTGATCCGGGATGTGGGTTATACCGAACGTCGCCTGTTTGGCCATGAATTCATTTGCCTGACGCCCCCGGACGCTCGGCTGCCACATACGCTCAACGCGCGGGATCTGATTCAGGTGACCGTACCGTTTGATAATCGCAAAGCATTGGAACACCTCCTCGCAAACTTCCAGGTGAAAGATTCCTTGGGCAAGTTGTGGCATGCCCCGAAAAGCGAAGCGAACAAGGCGAAACGCCAATTAAAGCGACTTGCAAAAGCAGGCGCACCACTACCTGCGGCAAATGCCGTCTAGCTTTTCAGGCAGGAACAGACTCCAATTGAGTGATTACTTGCCGGCCAGCTCAGCCAAATGGGCATCTAATGCTGCCTTTTCAGCGTCTTTGGTAGCCGTTTGCCAGTTGGCTTCTTTTTTCGGGCGGTTTTTCTTCGCGTCCGGATCAAATTCGGCATACGCTTCCTGAAGCGCTTGCTTGAACTTCTCCAGCGCTTCATGCTCCGGCACGCGCATTACTTTTTCTTCCCCCTTAAAAATGTAGTATTGCCCGATACCGCCTGCAATGCCAATATCCGCATGGCCCGCTTCGCCAGGCCCGTTCACAAAGCAGCCCATGACCGCCACATCCAGCGATTTGCCTGGATTTTTCCGATCATATTCCGCCATCAGCGCTTCCACCTGATTGGCCAGGCCATGCAGATCCACTTCACAACGCCCACAGGACGGACAGCTAATGAGATTCGAACCCGATTGCCGCAGCCCCATCCCACGCAAAATCTCGTGGCCGGCAAACACTTCCTCAATGGAATCAGCCGTCAGAGACACCCGGATGGTATCGCCAATCCCTTCCGAAAGCAGCATGCCAAACGCCATTGATGTTTTAATAAGACCTCGCTTCAGCGTCCCGGCTTCCGTCACCCCCAAATGCAGCGGATAATCAACCAGTTTGGCTAAACGGCGGTAAGCCTCCACCATTTTCAACGGATCGCTGGCTTTGACGGAAATCTTGAAGTCAAAGAAGTCCTCTTCTTCCAAAATGCGAGCATTGAGTAGCGCGCTTTCCACTAGTTGCGTCACCAGATCATCCGGATACTGCGCCTTGATAGGCGCCTCCACAGAACCCGAATTCACCCCGATCCGGATGGGAATTTCCCGTTCTTTACACCTGGACACAACGGCCCGAATGAACTCTTTACGCGGCTGATTCCCAGGATTAATGCGGATGCAGTGAACGCCGTTATCCGCAGCCTGCAGGGCCAGGCGGTAGTCAAAGTGGATATCTGCCACCACTGGAATGGGCGAGCGCTTCACAATCGTTTTCAGCGCTTCTGCCGCCTCTTTGTCCGGCACGGCCAGGCGGATGATTTCGCAACCGGCATCTGCCAACCGCTTAATTTGCTTGACACTTTCCTCAATATCCCGCGTGTCGTTTGTGAGCATGGATTGCACGGAAATGGGCGCATCTCCGCCAATTTCCACATTACCGACCCGGATTTTTCGTGACTTGCGCCGTTGAATCTCCATCATGCGTTCCCTGCGTTGCTTGGCCCTATTGTACCGGGGACATTGTTGACTGAGAAGCTCAGATAGCGTGTCAGCCAATCGGAATCAGTCAGCCTGATCGAACGTTCTAGACAACCGCTGGACTGCGTTCAAACCCCGGTGGGGGCAGACCTTCCTTGTACAGAATATGCTTGGGGGTCCCCAGATTAATCATGTCCCAGGGCAAAATTTCATCTTCTGGCCGTTCCCGCAGCGCATACCAATCCAGATCCGGGAAATCCACCTGACCTTCCGCCTTCAGCTCCTTGTAAGCCCGGTTCACCGCGCCCAGACTGCCGCCCAACTCGTAAAACCGCACCAGCAGCTTACTTAGCCGGCGATCACCACGGGAGAGAAACGCCTGGAAATAATCCCACTTAGCGCTGGAAGCCCGCACATCCGCCACCTTCAGAAGGTTCTTCCTCAGGATGCTAAAGCGATGATCCACCAGTTTATTATCAATCTTGGGCTGCCACTGGAACGGCGTCCCTCCTTTGGGAACAAACGAACTGCAACCCAGATGGATTTTCAGCTTGGGGTTCTCGCGTTTCACTTCCTTGAGCAGTTCCGCCAGTTGCTCCACATCAGCGTCTGTTTCATCCGGCAAGCCAACCATGCCATAGAACTTCACGCCTTCCAGCCCGGCTTGAGAGAGCACAGAGGCCGCCTCCAGAATCTGCTCATGCTTGAGGTTTTTATTAATACGCCGCCGCATCCGGTCAGAGCCGGTTTCAATCGCCAGCGTCAGTTGTTTTTGCCCGCCTTTTTTGAAAGTATTGGCAATCTGCAACGTCAAACCATCCACCC
>DATNQC010000057.1:0-3347 GCA_036702885.1 Oculatellaceae cyanobacterium
GAATTAGTGTTGATGGTGACGCCGCACATCATCAAGGAAGATGCGGTCAGCTACTTCGATAAAGAAAAAACACAGGGTCGTAAATCCATTAATCCCAATCAAGGGGTTGTGCAGCCGATTTCCCTGCCCAAGTTCACCGACTCCAACAGTGTGGAGCAGGGCATCATGCCGGCAACCCAATCGAGGCAGGTGGAAAGCGGTACCCAGGTTTCGGCGCAGCCATCTGGGCGTCCGGATTTAAAGCCCGCCAAGAAAGATACGGTTGGGGCTCCTGAACGTATGGAGCGTACCGAAGCGTTTAAGCTACCCAGTAAACAGCCTTTGGACAAAACACCAACTATCCAAAAGAGGCAGGTCAATGAACGGCCTGGTGGCGCCAAAAAATGGATATCGCCAATGCCTGACCTGAAGCTGATGGACGAAGTGTTGAAAAATTAAAGGCTGCTTGCAAAGGGCCGATACCTTGTTAGGAGCGTTTGTGTTTAAGCTAAATGAGTTCCGAGGAGCCTAAATTGAGTACGCAACCGGGTATGCAACCAGGGGCTTCCCCGACGGTTTCATCTTCCGGCCGACCGGTCCATAAACAGATCGGGGAGATTCTGATTGAAGCAGGCTTCATCACCGAAGAGGATTTGGCAACAGCCTTGATGGAGTCTCGAAAAAACAATCAGCCCATTGGCCATATCCTGGTTCGCGCAAATAAAATTACCACGGAGCAGCTTGGCAAGGCGCTCAGTATTCAATTTGGCGTTAAGTACGCCAATATTTCCAATATGCCGGAAAACCGGGCGTTGCTGGAGCTGCTGCCTGAGGAATTCATCCGGGAGAAGCAGGTAATTCCCATTGGGAAAGAGCGGGGTCGATTGGTGGTTGCAATGGTAAACCCATTGAACCGGGAAGCCATTGACGAGATTACCTTTATCACCGGTATGCGTCCCTTGGTGACGGTGACGCCGCATATTGAGTTTTATGAATTTTACACAAAGCACTTTGGCGATTTAGGCTCTCAAAACCTTCTCCATGAAGTTTCTTCGGCGGTTTCTACCAGAGCCTCCGAAGCGATGGAAGTAGACATCCGGGAACAGCGTGATGCCGAGCTGTCGGATGCCTCAAACCCGCTGGTCAAACTGGTTAATTCCATTGTGGAAGAAGCCATTGAACGGAACGCCAGCGACATTCACGTAGAGCCGCGCAATAAAAAATACTTGGTTCGCTTCCGGGTGGATGGCATTTTACGGACCATTCTGGACGTGCCGCACAACATGGAAGCCAGCTTTGTAACGCGTATCAAGGTTATGGCTCGGATGGATATTGCAGAGCACCGTAGACCTCAGGACGGTCGGATCACCCTTAAGTACAAGGGAACCGAATACAACCTGCGGGTGAATACCCTGCCCGTCAGCGAAGGGCGGGAAAAGATTGTTATCCGGATTTTGAGGCCATCCAAGAGCATTTCCGATTTCCATTCATTGGGCTTTGATGAAGAGGATATCCGGAAGCTGGAATACTTGTACAAGGCTCCTTATGGAATTATTTTGGTTTGCGGTCCGACTGGTTCCGGTAAAACAACCACGCTTTATACCATCCTGCAGCACATCAACGATGACATCCGCAATATCTGTACAGTGGAAGATCCGGTGGAACTTGCCATTGAAGGGCTGAACCAGTCTCAGGTGAACCCTAAGGCGGATTATACGTTTGCCAGCTCCATGCGGGCGCTCTTGCGGCAAGACCCAGACGTTATCATGGTGGGTGAGATTCGGGACTATGAAACGCTAGAAGCTGCTGTCCACGCGGCGTTAACGGGGCACTTGGTTTTCAGCTCCATTCACAGTAACACTACGGCATCCACCATTACTCGGATGATCGAGATGGGGGCTGCTTCCAACCTCATCGGTTCTGCGCTGGTCGGGGTTTTGGCCCAGCGCTTGGTGCGGATTATCTGCCCTTATTGCAAAGTGGCTTACGAAGCTTCGGAAGCAGAAAAAGCCCTGCTTTTCCCGTATGACGAGGCAAAACGCGTTAGCCAAGTGCTGCTGTACAAAGGGAAGGGGTGCGAGCTTTGCATGAACACGGGTTATTCCGGTCGGAGCGGTATTTATGAAATTCTGCTGGTGGATCGGGAAATCCGGCAACTCATTAATGACAGCCACTCGGACTTGGAAATTGAGGATGCTGCTATTGCTGCTGGGATGAGGACGCTGGGGATGCATGGACGGGCAAAGGTTTTGGCTGGCCTGACGACCGTGGAAGAGGTTGTTCGTGTGCTTGGCGTCAACCTGGGAGGTCAGTAAGCGATGGCCTCGTTCCAGTATGAAGCGCTCCGCATTCAGGATAAGAGCAAAGTTAGCGGAGTCATCAATGCTTCCACGGAAAAGGAAGCCCGCGAGCTACTGCGCGAACAGAACCTGGTGCCCACTAAACTGGCGATTATTGAGAATTCTGTTTTAGCGGGCAAAAAGACGAACCCGCTGGTGGAGCTCATTCAGCAGATCCTGGGTGTCAGTTCAAAGGACAAAATCGCCTTTACGCGTAACATCGGCATGATGATTCGGGCGGGTATTCCAGTCACGGAAGCGCTGATGTATTACGAAAACTACGCTACCAACCGCCGATTCCGCAAGATTGTGGCGCGGATCCGGCAGGATATCATGTCGGGTTATTCGTTGAGCCAGGCGTTGGCTGTTCATAAAAAGATTTTTGATGACGTGTATGTCAATGTCACCAAGGCAGGGGAGCGCAGCGGTGAGCTGGACCAGACCATGGCCCGGCTGACCCATTTGCTGCTGAAAGCCGAGCAGCTCAAGATGAAAATTATTTCGGCGGCTGTTTACCCGATTATCGTGGTGGTGATTCTGGTTCTCGTCCTGGTTTTGATGTTTACGTTGGTTTTGCCAACCTTTGCGAACATTTACAAGCAATTGAATGTTCCGTTGCCGTTGATTACGCGGATTATGCTAATGATCAGCAGCGCTTTTCGGGATTACTGGTTCATCACGTTTCCGGCGCTCATTTTTTCCGGATTTGGCCTGTATAAATTTTTCACGGGTCCAACTGGCAAGGTGATTCTCGATCAAATATTCATCAAGATGCCTGTTTTGGGTGATTTGATTAAGCACACGCAATCCTCACACTTTGTATCTACGCTGTTTGTTTCTTTTGGTGCAGGTCTTCCCATCACTGATGCGTTGTATCTTGCGACGGCCACCCTGAGCCATACACAGATCAAGGCGGCTTTTAAACAGGTCAATGTTCAGATTCAAACTGGACAACGACTGGCTGCTGCGCTGGCAAAAACAGGCTACATGCCGGATCTGGTGATGTTGATGATTTCCACGGGTGAAGAG
>DATNQC010000065.1:0-5897 GCA_036702885.1 Oculatellaceae cyanobacterium
CCCCGGGCGCAATGGCCAAACAATACTATGCGGATCTCTCGGTCATTGACAAAAATGGCCGCGAAACCCGGCGAGAAGTCATTTCCGTCAATCACCCGCTGGTGGTGGGAGACACCGTTCTGTATCAGGCTAGCTTCAGCCCAACCGGGAAGCTATTTGTTGAAGTTAACGACAAACCGATGCAACTTGAAGCGAACGAGCGCTTTATGAACCGCCCTGTCAGCATGACGGAACTGCCAGACGGAAAAACATTGATGGTTTTCCCTTTCTTTGTCCAGCAGGATCCCGATGTGACACGCAACTACGCCGTCTTTTTCCTGCGCGATGACCAAGGCTTTGTCGGCGCCAAGCCGGGTCAGATGCCTCCAAACCTTCGATTACTGGAAGGACAGTCCGGCACGCTGAATGGCATGACGATTCGATACATCAAGCCTGAAATCGCCACCGGACTCCAAATCAAAAAAGGGCCGGAAGTTCCGCTGATGTACCTGTCGTATCTCATCATCACAATAGGCGCGTTTATGTGCATTTTTTCCCAGCGTCGCATCTGGATTTCGGTTGTTGACAATGCAAGCGGCGTAACCGTCCACTGGCTTTACAAGACCAACAAGGCCCGGCTGAGTTTCCTGAAGGAACTGCAAGCCCTGCAAGAACAACTCCGGAAGCGCGTGACCTCTCACATCAATCCTCAAGCGGAGACTGCCTCATGAGCGAACAGAACTGGTATAACACCGCCCTGGTACTCCTGGCTGTCAGCCTGATCTTCTATCTGCTGCAGGCCTTTCGTCCCCGCAAGCTGTTCCGGGAAGGCGGTTGGGGCGCCATGCTGCTTTCCGGCATCTGTTTGATTATTTCGCTGATCGTGCGGTCGCAAACCGCTGAATATTTTGCGTTATCCAATATGTACGAATCCTTGCTGGCTGTCTGCATTGGCATTCACATTGCGTTCCTCGCGCTGGATCGCTGGTTCAAGCTACGCACGTTGGGCTTCCCCGTTACGATTCTGCTAATTGGTGCACTGATCTACAATGCTACTCTGCCCACCGAAATCCATCCGCTTCAACCTGCCTTGCAAAGCTACTGGCGAAGCATCCATGTGCCGGTCATCCTACTCTCTTATGCCTTGTTTACGCTGGCATTCCTCAGTTCATTGGTATTTCTCATCAAGGACGGTTTTAAATCCCGCAAAACACAACCAGAGCTCCTGAATCCCGCACCCGCTGACGCACTGCCAACGAACCTGGAGCTGCTTCAGGATAAACCCAGCATATACGATGAAATCACCTATCGCTGCGTTGCGTTTGGCTTTCCCCTGCTGGCATTGGGTATCATCCTGGGCGGCATGTGGGCGAACGAAGCCTGGGGCAACTACTGGAGCTGGGACCCCAAGGAGTCGATGAGCCTGGTGACATTGCTAGGCTACGGTGTCTACCTGCACATGCGCGTTAATGGCGAACATAGTGAGCGCACGCTGGCCCTGGTTTCTGTCGTCGGTTTTATTCTGATGCTGCTGACCTACTTTGGCGTGAACCTCATGGGCGTTGGTCTTCACTCCTACGGTAAAATCGGCTAAGTGACCGATACCCGCGCCTTTCCCGCAAAGCTATACTGAAGGCAGGTTGTAAAGCGGGAAGTGAGGCGCAGCCAATGCGCGTGATGATCATGCGGGCGGTCCGCCGCCAAAGTGTTGGGATGGCGCTACTTGGCGCTTTTTGGACCTTATCTATGCCAGGTCTTACGGAGCCCTTACCTTTCAATGGGATTCACGGCTTTAGCATTCAGGGGAAAGAACGCCCGGTTATCGTCTTGGAAGCAGATTTACCGGTCCGTTACCACAGCCAGAACGTCAATGCGGATACCATCCGACTCACACTACCGCAAGCCCGCCTTGCCCAGAGCCTTTTGAATCAGGACAACACCTTAAAACTGTCACCCAACACCCCCATCCAGCAAGTTCGTGTCCGGCGTAATGACGGCACCGTGGAACTGGAACTCATTGGACGCGGGCTTGGGAAGAATCCACCGATGATTCAAGGGGGCATTGCGCTGGTAGAAGCTGAAAAGCCGGCATCAACTCACAAAAAAGCCACAAAGCCCACGGTCATCTTCCCCAAAGAAGCCTTGGCGGCACGGCAGGAGGAACAACCCGCCGTGAACTTGCTGGGAACCGAACGCATTGACATTACGCCAGCAAAAACCGCTCAAAGAAAGGCTGAGCTTCCTCCAGAACCATCAACCGGCCCGCAAATAGCCAGCATTGTGGAACCGTCATTTCAGCCACCAGAGCCAGCTAGTTTCACAAAAAGACCAAGCAACGAAGCTTTCCTGCCTCAATTACCCGAAGCCCCGTCTTCCAACCAATCGGGTATCCGCGCGGTGATGCTGGATGAACACGGACGAACCGTTCAGCTGGTCGCGAAAAATCCACCCATCCGTATGCTTCAAATTGGAGAAGCCCCGGCATACAACACGCTCTTTCAAGAAGAAATCAGCTCCCCCACCGAACAATTCATGTCGGAAGCACTGAACGCTATCCGGCAAAATCAGTTTCTGGCCGCCGAACGGGCAGTCCATAAAGTCCTCCAGCTCGAACCCAATAACGACGAGGCGCTGGCCCTGCTTGGAGAAATTCAAAACCGGCAAGGACAACTGCAACACGCCTGCGACACGTACCAAAAGGCCGTTCGCCTCAAGCCCGGCCAGCATGAGCTTCGTGCGGCGCAACTGTTAACCCGTGCGGGTAAGACCACCGATGCCATCCGTATGCTGGAAAACGCCTTGTTGCTGAATCCTCAAAACGCTCAGGCTGCATATCTGCTTGGCACGCTTCACGAGCAAGCCGGCCACCATGACATCGCCATTGCCTATCTGGAACAAGCCGCAGCCCTCTCACCTCAATCGGTCGATATTCTGTATAACCTGGGGCTTGCCTACGAGTTTGCCGGAAAACGCACGCAGGCGCATAGCAATTACAAAAAAGCCCTGGCGCTCCAGCCAAATGCCCCGGATATCAGCAACGCCCTTCGGCGGGTACAACCATAACACGGAAAGAACGAAGCCTCCCGGATATAACCAGGAGGCTTCTGTCAAAACGCTTTTTATTAAACGGCAGCGGGGGTTTTAGGATTTTCGTAGACCCAGCCTTCCGTGCTGCGATTCCAGGAGGGGAGCAGTTCGCCTTCTGCAAAGAAGATTTTGAGCTCGCGTTCAGCGCTGGCCACGCTGTCGGAACCATGAATCACGTTGCGCCCCAGATCCACGGAGAAATCGCCACGGATGGTACCCGGTGCGGCATCTTTGGGATTGGTGGAGCCCATCATTTTGCGAGCGGTTTCAACCACATTATCCCCTTCCCAGGCCATTGCCACAATGGGACCGGAGGTAATGAAATCAACAAGGCCTTTAAAGAAGGGCTTGGCGCTATGCTCGCTGTAGTGTTCTTCCGCCATGGCGCGGGTCACGTTCATGAGCTTGAGGCCAACCAGCTTGAAACCTTTGCGCTCAAAGCGGGTGATGATTTCACCAATCAGACCGCGCTGGACGGCATCGGGTTTAAGGGCAATAAAGGTGCGTTCCATGGTGAGAGAGTCTCCTTAAAAAATGATTGAGGGGTTGATTAAACATTTACAGGAGCGGTAAGGGCCAGCAATGCCGCTGCAATGCGGTCACCCATTTCCGCAGTGCCGATTTCCGTGGCGCCTTCGCCCATCACATCAAAGGTGCGGTAACCGGCTTCCAACACTTGCTCCACGGCTTGCTCGATTTGAGCTGCTTCCTGATGGAGGCCGAAGCTGTACGAGAGCATCATGCCAAGCGACAGGATTTGAGCAATAGGGTTAACCTTGTTCTGGCCTTTAAACTGAGGCGCAGAACCGTGACAAGGCTCATACAGCGCTTTGCGGCGACCGTTCGGCATTTCTGCCCCCAGGCTTGCACTGGGCAGCAAGCCAAGTGAACCCGTCAGCATGCTGGCTTCATCCGACAGAATATCGCCAAACGTATTCTCGGTCAGCATCACATCGAACTGTTTTGGGTTCAGAATCAGCTGCATAGCCGCGTTATCCACGTACATGTGGCTAAGCTCTACATCTGGATAGCTTTGAGCCACTTCCGAAACCACTTCGCGCCAGAGTTGGCTGCTCGCTAACACGTTTGCCTTATCAACAGACACCAGCTTTTTGGAACGCTGCCGAGCCGCCTTAAAGGCGACACGAGCAATGCGCTCAATCTCTTCGCGGGTATAGAGCATGGTGTCAAAGGCTTTATCGCCTTCTCTGCCTTTGGGTTGCCCAAAGTAGAGGCCCCCCGTGAGCTCGCGGATAATCATCAGGTCGATGCCACTCACCACATCCGGCTTCAGCGTGGAAATATGCTCCAGACACTTGTAGCCTTTGACCGGACGCAGGTTGGCATAAAGCCCCATGGCCTTGCGAATTTGCAGCAGACCTTGCTCCGGACGAATTTTGGGATCGAGCGCATCGTATTTAAAGTCGCCAACAGAGCCGAGAAAAACCGCATCTGCCGACTGCGCAAGGTTCAACGTGGCTTCCGGCAGGGGTGCGCCGTGAGCCTCAATCGCGGCGCCGCCAATCAGCCCCATTTCCGTCTCAAAACGATGACCAAACTTCTGTTCGACAGCCTTCAGGACTTTCAGCGCCTGGTCCACCACCTCGGGGCCAATACCATCACCAGGCAGCACTGCGATTTTGTAGGAAGCGCTCATGGGTTGTATCCTTCAGAATGAACTTGGCATCTATGAAACCATAAAGGCACCCTGGTTCTCAAATTCTGTGAAAGCCCGTTGAAGCAAACGCATCCGCGCAGTAAAGTGGAGGAGTGTGCCGGATGGCATTCAAAAGATTTCCCAAGGAGCACCTCACATGACAGTCACCGACCAAGCATTGGCAATGGATGCCTGTTCGCTGCGCATCAAGCATCGCGGGCTGATCGGAATCAAGTCCAAGGTCCCCATTAAAGATACCCACACGCTGAGCTGGGTGTATACGCCCGGCGTCGCAAAACCCTGCCTTGAAATCGAGCGGGACCACCTGACCTCCTTTGATTACACCATCCGAGGGAACACCATCGCCATCATCACGGATGGCTCCAGTGTTTACGGGCTCGGTAATGTCGGCCCTTACGCGGCGCTACCCATGCTGGAAGCAAAAAGCACCTTCCATAAGAACTTTGCAGGCATCGACGGCTTCCCCATCGCCATCAACACGCAAAATGTCGATGAATTCGTTGAAACCGTCCGGTATCTTTCACCCACCTTCGGCGGTTTCCACCTGGAAGATATCTCTTCCCCCCGGTGCTTCGCCATTGTGGAACGGTTAAAACGAGCCATTTCCCTCCCCATCCTGCATGCAGATCAGCATGGGTCTGCCACAGCCGTTTTGGCAGCATTGCTGAATGCCCTCAAGATTGTTGACAAGAAGCTGGAAAATATTTCCATCGTCATCAATGGCGCTGGGGCTGCAGGCTTAGCCACTGCAAAAATGCTCAAACAAGTCGGTGCCGGTGACGTGAAAGTGCTGGATCATCATGGCGCCCTGTATTACCGCCGGACAAAAGGCTTGAACTACGTCAAATCCGAAGTGGCGCGCCTTACCAACCCGGAAGACAAAAAAGGCGATCTGGCCACCATGCTCCGCGGGGCGGATGTCTTTATCGGCTTCTCTGCCGCCGGCGTACTAAACGCCGAGATGATTCAAAGCATGGCCAAAGATCCCATTATCTTTGCCTTAGCCCTGCCGGAACCCGAAATCTCCTATGAAGATGCCATTGCCGCTGGTGCGCGCGTAGTTGCAACCAGTCTGAACAATGCACCCAACCAGTTAAACTCCTCTTTGGTGCCGCCCGGCGTATTTCGTGGCGCTTTGGATGTTCGCGCCACG
>DATNQC010000116.1:0-13090 GCA_036702885.1 Oculatellaceae cyanobacterium
GAATGATGCAAACCCTAAAACCAGGCTGGCAAGGCGTACAGACGGTTCAGGGGGTAAATTAAGCTTTTTCCGGCAACGCGTAGCAAACCTGGTTGCGGCCTTTTTCTTTGGCGATATAAAGCTGCTCATCCGCAGCGGCCAGGGATTCGGAAATTTCGGAGCGATGCGCACCCTGACGGGGACGGGTGTCAACCAGCGCCAGCCCGGAACTGATGGTTACACGCAGCGGCTCGCCGTTGACGCCGCGGAGCTCCATTTGCTCAACGCTTTGGCGAATCCGCTCCATCAAGTCTGCTGCGGCTTTCAGGGAGGTATCGGGCAATAGAATGGCGAATTCCTCACCACCAAAGCGACATACCACGTCGCTGCGCCGTACGTTTTTAGTGAACAGTTCAGCCAAGGCCTTGAGGATAAGGTCGCCGCTCAAGTGGCCGTAGGTATCGTTGAAGCGTTTAAAGTGATCCACGTCCACCAAAGCCACGCACAACGGTGTTTGATGGCGGCGTGCCCGCTCCAGTTCGGATTCAAAGCGCTGGTAGTAGCCACGGCGATTGATAAGACCGGTTAATTCATCACTAGAGGCCATTGCCAGAGCTTTTTCAAGCACCATTGCCCTGCACAGTGCGCGAGAGGCCAACTGTACGGCTTCCTGGGCAATATGGCAGCTTTCCTCGCTGATGGCGGCGCCCGTGGTGTTAAACAGGTTGAAGATGCCGCGGATTTCGCCGGTGGTGGAATCCACGATGGGTAAGAGCAACGCGGACTGGATATTTTTCAGCCCGAACACTTCGCTGAGCGTGCGGTCGCCGAGTTTGCTGCACCCCAAATGGAGATAGAAGCGGCTCGGCGCCATTGAAGACAGCAGACTGAGCAGGTTGGCGTAGTCCGGTAGTGTCCGGCGTTTGCCCTCCAGGCCGGCATGGCTGTAGCTGTGGATCTTGCCCAGCTTGCCGCCGCTGTTCTTCACTTCAAACAGGATTTCGCCCAGGCCCGTATCCGGGTTGAGACTGGTGTATTGGCAGGCGTCAAAACCGAGACGCACGGAAAACATTTCCAGCAGGGCCGTGATGATGGCGTCATGATCAACGGCGGTAATCAGTTGATTGGCGACTTCCAGCGTCACGCTCTGAATATAAGGAACGATCAAGGACTGTTTCAAATTCTGGAAGCGTTTGACCTTGACGGCCAGATACGGTGCGGCCAGTTCCAGCAGCATTTGGTCTTGAGGCGTAAAAGGCGTGCCATCCTGCTTGTCCGCGACCGCCACCATGCCGATGAGCGTGTCATCCAGCATCAGATAGGTATGAATCAGCCCGTTCTGAGCATCAATCAACTCATTCAAAAAGTGATCGGAAACCCGTGTGAGTTCGCGAGGCTTGGCGCCCGGCACCTTAATATCGTTCAGGCAACTGTAAACGCCGGTATTTTCATCAAAAATCAGGATAGCGCTTTGCTGGACGCCCAGCACGTTCTGGATGGCCTGCTCCAGACGCTCTACGGAAGAAACCAGGTCATCCGGCAGCTCAAAATTGAATTCCCGGGCACAGGCAACCTCTTTAAGCGCCCAACTGCCACCAACGGACGGTGTGGATGGCGTTTGCTCCATTTTGAGCAGCGTTTGAAATGCAGCTTTTTGTTGCGGATCCGACAGGGATTTCAACGCTTTTGCCAAAGCGAGCTGACTGACGGGGACTCCGGACTCCAGTTGCACCGGGTTTTTTCTTTTTGGCTTTTTGACCATTAGACCGTCCTAGTAAAACACTTCCCCTGGGAAGATTGACGCTACAAAGCCCATGAGTGCTGTATGCATAAAAACGATCGTTCGCACTTTTGTGCTATGGGGGTCGTTTTTGCATGGCGGGATGGGGTTCGATGTCAGTATGGGGGCTGTCCAATGCGTTTCCCTATTTCCCCAAGTATGGGTATTAGTGTCCTATAATTTGCGCAGTTTGGAATCGACCATCCCATATAGACCAGTGGATCAATTTTTTGTTTCCGGCCTCTTGATTTGCCAGACTGATTGGGCTACATTACAGTTCTCACCCCAAACACCAGCCCAGACACAAACACGCGGAAGTGGTGGAATGGTAGACACGCATGTTTCAGGAGCATGTGGCGCAAGCTGTGGGGGTTCAAGTCCCCCCTTCCGCATTTTCCCGTTTTGGGAGTTATAATTCGAATTAAGTTCTATTGCGTTGGAAGCAGCCGGAGGTATTTTTTATTTCCAAGTTCCCCTCTCAGAGGCACGCCTCTAAAGGTCCTCAGGTTTTAACCCCCGATATCCGGGCTACGGAAGTTCGTCTCATTGACGGCGATAGAAATGAAGTGATCTCACGCCGCGAAGCTGAGGAGTTGGCTCGTGAGCGTGGATTGGACTTAGTGGTGGTGAGTTTCGATTCCTCACCTTTAGTCGTTCGTCTCGTGGACTACGGCAAATTCAAGTTTGAAGCCGATAAAAAAGCCCGCGAAGCCAAGAAAAAACAGCACGTCGTTGAAATCAAAGAAGTCAAGATGGGCGTGCGCATTGATGATCACGACTACAAAACCAAGCTGAATCATGCCCAAAAGTTCCTGGAGCAGGGTAATAAGGTGAAATGCACCATCCGTCTGAAAGGACGCGAGACCCAGCACTCGAATCTGGCATTTGATCTTGCCAGAAAGTTTGTAGTAGACTTGCAGGACTTTGGCGTTCTGGAAGGGGATATCCGTATGGAAGGTCGCACACTCACCATCAATATCTCCCCGGCCAAGAAGAAATAGAGCTGCCCAGTTTTCAAAACAATACCTCAGGAGATTAAATCGTCATGCCCAAAATGAAAACGCACAAGTCGGGTGCCAAGCGCTACCGGGTGACGGCTACCGGTAAAGTCATGCGGGCCCAGGCGTTTCGGGGCCACTTGAACGCCACCAAATCCTCCCGTCGCAAGCGTCGCTTGAACCCGGACGTGGTTGTCAGCACGGCCAACGAAAAGAAAATTCGGTTGGAGCTGCCGTATCCCAAGTATTCCCGCTAAGGGGCCGGGACGGAACGACCCGTATAAATCGTTCATTATAAAGAAGAACCTAACTCGTAAGGAAAACCAGTCATGCGCGTTAAAAGAGGAAATGTTTCCCGCCAGCGCCATAAGAAGATTCTGAAGCTGGCCAAAGGTTTCCGGGGTTCCCGGCGCAAGCTCTTCAAGGTTGCCAACCAGGCAGTCATGAAGTCGCTGAAGTATGCTTACCGCGACCGTCGCAACAAGAAGCGGGATCTGCGCCGTCTTTGGATTGCCCGGATCAACGCCGCGGCCCGTCAGCATGGCTTGTCTTACAGCCGTTTCATTAACGGCGTGCAAAAAGCCGGCATTACGCTGAACCGCAAGTTTTTGGCCGACTTGGCTGCCCGTGAGCCTCAGGCATTTGCCCTGTTGGCAGAAAAAGTGAAGGCTGCCCTTTAATTGAAAGGCCATCATTCAGGTTAAAAAAACACCCTTCCATCACTGGGAGGGTGTTTTTGTAGAGGGAATTGTGCAGACTTTTATCCAACCCGGCTTGCCTGGATTTGAGACAAGTAAGCGGGATTGTTATTGGGCAGCGGTGTGGCTTGAGATGTAGCGTTTTGCTGTGCCTTTTTGCGTTCGTTATAGCGCGTCCACTGCATGGCAATAAGGGGTTCCACGATGCCAAGCAGTACAAACGATGTCAAGAGACTGCCGTGGCTGAGCCACTTGAACTGCTTCTTGGCTTTGGCGAGCATTTCCGGCGTCACGTTGTCCAGATATTCGGTGAGCTTGTCGATTTCCGCGCTCGTCTTAAGCATTTTCCGGGTTTTTCCGGGAGCAATCGGAACGTCTTTCAGCAGGATTTGCTGTCCCGCCCGTTTGTCCAAGTGTCCGGCAATCATTCGCTTCAGGGTGGGCGTCCCGAGAATCCACAAAACCCAGCCCAGCGCGGAATCCACCAGGCGTTCCCGAAACTCGTTGTCACTCCGGGAAGCCATCAGGCGGGAGGTGATGAGCAATGCAAAGGTCACGGCCATTTGCTGCTGGGTGGTAAAGGGTGCATGTTTGCTGAAGTCCAGCGCATTTCGCCATGCCTTGCTAAACGGCTTCAAGCCTCGCCAATGAACGGTATCGAACATACCTGCGGCAATGGGGAGTGGCAGTAAGGCCAATAACATCGGCAATTTATTCCCATTATGCCAGGCTTCCTTTACATAGGAGCGCTTCTTCTCTTGTTTCCCCTCTGTGTTGGTGGTGGCCATAAAGCGGTTGAAAACCCCAGATTGTGCAAAAAGCGGCGCTTGGCTCGCCCCCATGCTGCTTTCTGGTGTCGTCGGGAGGCCTGTACGACTTTGATTATCCTTTAACCCGATTTCTCCGGTGTAGTAATCAATCCCGAAAAAGCGTTTGGTCGCCCGGTTGATGAGATAAGGCACCGTGAAGCTGGCCGCCATGCCCAGTCCCACAAAACCGAGTTTCCAGTTTTTCACCTTGAGCGTATTGCTCAACGTTTTCTGGGCTGTTTCCCGCCAACCGTTCTGAATCGGCAGGTGCGTCATCTGCTCTTTAAACAGTTTGAGGTCATCCAGGAGTTGATCCAGCTTGAATGTCTCATTGTTGACCCGGAGATCAAAACTTTTCAGATTGAGTAACCGCGCGAACCGGGAGGCGAGTTCTGTTTGATCTGCGGAAGGGTTGTTCCAGCAATTCTGTAAAATGTTGAGACAGGCTTGGCGTTTTTCCGGTTGAGCGGCTGTGAGTTGCTGGGCAAGTCCTTCCAAAAAGGCTTTTTCTTGGGCTTGTTGACTGGTAGTGGTGGCGGGTATGGCATTTCGTACCGTGTTGCGGAATAATTCCAGCGTGGGGAAATCGGTCCACTTGTTGCTGTAGGCTCCCAGACGCTTGTCCGCCACTTTCCCAAATCCGGCGGCGGAAACGCCAGCCAGGATGTTATCGGTGAAGATGGAAAAGCCTTCGCGGGCCAGGCGTTCGCTGGCTGCCGGAATATTGAGACTGCCTGTGCCGAATACCAGCCCTCGGAGGGAGTCCACAATCGTCCGGCAGAAACCGAAGCCGCCAAAGTCTTCCACCAGGATTTCCCGCGTTCTATTGGCGCTGACCCAGCTTAAAAAGCGATCCACCTGCTTTGCGCTTCTCTTGGCAAGAGAAGATTTTGTCGTCGACTCCCCCAAAGCCGCTTGCCCCTGCTTTAACGCCGAAAAGCCACCGCCAAAACGTGGCCGGGCGGTGGAAGTCTTGGATTCAGGGTTAAAGGTGATAATGGGGTTCATGACGAGCGAGTTGTGGACTCCAAAGTTTAAAAGCTGGGCAAGGATTTTTGGTGCTAACAAAAAAGAACCGTAAGCGGTTAGGGCTTACGGTTCTTTTGAGAGGGGTAAAACGTTTTGCTAGCGAATGCAACGCGTCCCAATCAACATCAACCGCAAGCCATCCGGATGATGGTGCAGCAGATGATGATGATGGTGGAACACAGTCGTTTGCATGATAGCTACTAAAAAAACACAAGCATGGTGGAATTGCCAAGTGTTTTCCGGTAGTCTTTTCCTGGTGGGGCTTCTTCCTTTTGCCGGGCAATTTTGACACAATGGCAGAGACAGCCTGCCTACCCGGAGTTGGAGAGCGCATTATGTCACGGATGACTGCCAAAACGTATACCACGGAAGTCATTTGCCTGCGCGCAACTGACTTTGGCGAGGCTGACCGGATTTTGCAGTTATATTCGCCGGAACATGGGCGGATTTCTGCCATTGCAAAGGGAGTTAAAAAGCAGAAAAGCAAATTGTCCGGAGCTTGTGAACTGCTGAACATTAGTACGGTCCAGCTTTCCAAGGGGAAGAATCTGGACCTGCTATGCCAGTACCAGCCGCAGGAGTCTTTCCCCGGCTTGCGAACGGACCTGCTCCGCCTGGCTTACGGCATGCTGTTTGCCGAATTGCTGTTGTATACCGCCACGGATACTGAAGAGGACAGCGAGGCCTTCTACGGGTTGATAAAAGAGGGCTTGAGGCTTTTACAAGCCTGCCCTGAGGATGGTGTGGTGGCTTTTGCACTCCAGTATCAGTTGCAATGGCTGGAATCCGCTGGCTATCATCCGGTATTGGATGCCTGTTTGTATACCGGAGAGCCTTTAGATGACAGTGCTGTGTACTATTGCTTTTCGCCATCGCTGGGTGGCATTGCAACCCCGGCTCAAAAAAAACGGCTTCAGGAATCATCGGGTGTCGCGCATTCCGAGTGGGTCAACGTTTCCACCAGTACGCTGAGGCTTTTGCGAGAGCCAACGGGGGACTGGAGCTGGGAGCAGAGGCTCAAGGCACAACGTTTCCTGCGATATTACTTTAGCCGAGCCTTTGAGAGAAACCTGCGGGCTTATGAGCTTGTCTTGAACCTGTTGACACCAGCGGCAACGGCTTCAGCAGACCTTCAATCTCGTGAAGTCGCCTTGGAGCCGACGCAAGTTTAGAGCCCTGTATAGGCTGAACGGTTAGCTAGGTTGCGTGCCTACCGGGTTGCAGTACAATAAGGACTCAGATCATCCAGAATAAAAGCTGTTTAGGGAAATCCACATGTCGCTTCAACCACCCGTCACGGAACCGGCGCCGGAGCAGCCGAGGGATTTAACCGCTTCAGACGCCGTTGGTGAACTGACGCCTCATGCCGGATATCGCGCGGTTTTGCAGAATAAAAACTTTTTGGCGCTGTGGATTGGGCAAATTTTCTCTCAAATTGCGGATCGCATCATTTTTGTGGTCTTTATCAGCCTGATTGTGCAGCACTTTGGTCCAGGGGATCGCTATAGCAGCTTTCTCTATATTGCGTTTACTATTCCCGCCATCCTTTTAACGGCTATTGCAGGCGTTTTTGTAGATCGCTGGCCTCGCCGCGCCGTATTGGTCAGTACGAACCTGATGCGAGCTGCCATTGTGGCCTTTATTCCATGGGCTGCCTCTGTCAGCGGTGGCTGGGCGCTCTATGCGCTGGCCTTTCTCATCTCTGTCGCAACCCAGTTTTTTGTACCGGCGGAAGCAGCGACCATTCCGATGATTGTGAACCGAAGCTCCTTGCTGACGGCGAACTCATTATTCACCACCACGATGATGGCTTCGGTCATTTTTGGTTTTGCGCTGGGTGATCCACTGATCAATATTTTTTCGCTCCAAAACGTGCATTGGGCCATTACGGGGCTTTTTCTGCTAGCCAGCGCTTCCTTGGCTTTGGTGCAGCCCGCCTTGGCTTGCTCGCTGGGAGAAAAGCCATCCAAACCCAAGACGGTGGGGGAGGGAATCAGGGCATTTTTTGCGGAAATTCAGGACGGACTGCATTACATTCGGGATGACGCCCTGGTTCGTAATGCAATGCTCAAGCTGGCGACGCTGTTTTCGGCCATTGTGGCGCTCTGCATCCTGTTCATCAGCTTTGCCAAGACGTATCTGTACGACAATCCCCAGGTTGCAGCTCAAAAGTTTGCGTATATTATCGCCATGTGCGGTGTGGGAATGGCTGTAGGCGCTTTTTGGGTCGGCCATGCCTTCCACAATGCGCGGCGAGGGATTATGGTTTTCAGTGGTTTTATTGTGATTGGCCTTTGCCTGTTACTACTAACCCTTACTGGAAAGATTCCAGCCCAGGATCATGTATTCCACCTGCCCCAGATGGCAAGCCAGTTTGTGTACCTGGATGAGGTTCGCTTTACGATGCGGATGCTGTACACCTATACGTTATCGGTCATTATGGGGGCCGGTGGAGCGTTTGTGGCAATTCCGCTGCAAGCGGTGGTGCATGAATTGATCCCGGAAGATAAACGCGGAAAGGTTCTGGGTGTACAATTTACCGTGTTGAGTACCTCTTCGACCCTGCCGGTTTTGATAGCCGGTCTTGCGGTCGAACAATTGGGAGTCCAGGCGATGTTCCTGCTGATTGGTATTCCGGTGCTGCTGTTGGGAACAATAGGACTGTACAGGCGGTTGAAGGCTGATAAGAATCATGTCTTTGTTGCAAATTGGTAAGCGTCGCAAAACCGTGCCTCAGCTCAAGGATAAAATCTACTTGTCCTTTAGTAGCGAAGGCTATGGCCATTCCAGTCGGGCAATTGCCATTGCGCGCCAGTTTCAGCCAGGAGAAATTCTGTTGGGCTCCTACAGTTACGCGCTGTCGAGAATCCGCTCCTACGATTACCCCAGTGTGGAAGTCAGTCAGGAAATCCGTTTTGTCGGCTCAGAAGGACACTTTGACGTTGGCAAAACCATTCTCAGCAATGCGCGAACGTTAGTCACCGATGGCATCCCGGCGCTCCTGCCCACCATGATGGGAAAAACCGTCATGAGCAAGGCGGCGCTTGGCTTCAATCAAATCATTCAGGAAGAAATCGATATCATCAAGCGCCATGGCATTACCCTGGTGGTGGCTGATGGACGTATGGCGCCTGTTCTGGCCGCCGAGTATATGGATATCCCCTGCATTGTTCTAACCAATCAAAGCGCCTTTTATCCTTTCTTTGAGCGGGATTCCGGCTTGGTTAAGCTCTTTGGACGCTCAGTGGAATGGGTCATGAAGCTGTGGCTCTCCAGCGCGGAAGAGATTTGGATTCCGGACTTTGCGCCGCCGTATACCGTCTGTTTGCCAAACCTGTCTGATAACTATCAAGTGAAGAAACGCACCCGTTTTATCGGACCGTTGGTTGCTTGGCAGGCCGATGAAGTGGAGGCAGCGCCTAAACCCAATCCGAATCGCCCCTTGATTGTGGCTTCCCTGGGTGGGCATGAATATCGGCGGCCATTGTTTGATGCGATTCTTCAGGCGGCCCGGACCCTTCAGAATGTCGATTTTATTGTGATATCCAATTTCTCGGCAAATAACGTGCCGGAAAACGTGCAAATTCACCCGTTTGTGAAAGATTCTGCACCTTACTTCAAGGCGGCTGATTTGGTGATTACCCAAGCCGGACACAGTACGGCGATGGAATTGCTGACATTGGGTAAACCGTCATTGGTGGTGCCTGATGCTCGCCAGGTTGAGCAGGAGAATAATGCCCGACGACTGCTGGAACTAGGTGTATCGCTCAAAATGGAGTATGATGAACTGAGTCAGGGTGAACAGGCTGCGTTCTGTAGCCACATCCAGCATCTACTAGAGTCCCCGACCTTTGGCGAGCGGACGCGAGAGTTTGCGGATATGGCGGCTAAAGTTCATGGTGCGAAGGCCGCCGCCGATCACCTCCGGGAGTTTGCGCATCGACTGTCCGCATATTGATTCCCAGTACCAAGTTAAAGGATGACGACTTGAAGCAAAAGATATTATTGCTCAGTATGGCTGCCACCATTGGCCTGGTCGTGTTTCTGACCGGTAAGGTGATGCCGCATTATTCGTCCGTTATCCTGCTGTTTATTTTCACCACGCTGTATACCTGGCTGGTGACGCTGGCGATGGTCCATAAAAAGCGGATGGAGTCCAAGCGTCCCAAGCCCATTAATGAAGATTACCAGCCGACGGTTTCGTTGGTCATTGCCGCGCATAACGAGGAAGCTGTCATTGAGCAAACGGTCCGGGAGCTGATGCGGCTTGACTATCCTCACTATGAATTGCTGGTGATGGACGATCGCAGCGATGATAAAACGCCGGAAATCCTGCAACGGCTTGCAGGTGAGTTGGGCCCGCGTTTCCGCTACCATCGGCGCGCCCAGGATGCGCACCCCGGCAAGCCCGCAGCGCTGAATGAGGCGTTGACGCTGACCGCTAGCGACGTGATTGCGGTATTTGATGCGGATGCGTACGTCGCGCCTGACTTTTTGCGTCGCATTGTACCATTTTTGGCGGATGAGAATGTGGGCGCCGTTCAGGCCAGAAAAGTCATTGCCAATGCGGACGAAAACTGGCTAACGCGCTGCCAGAACTACGAATATTCGCTGGATTCTCATGCACAGTATGGCCGGGATACGATCCGCGGCGCGGTGGAACTGAGAGGCAACGGTCAGTTGGTCAAGCGCGAGGCTCTGGAAGAGCTTGGCGGCTGGAATCCGGCCACGCTGACGGATGATCTGGATCTCTCAACGCGGCTGCACATTGCCGGCTGGGACATTCGCTTTGCGCATAAGGTCTGCGTATACGAGGAAGGCATTCCCCGCTTTGGCGCTCTGCTCAAACAGCGTCGTCGCTGGACGGAAGGAGCATTGTTCCGGTATCTGGAGCATGCCGGCCCACTGGTTCGCTCCCGGGATGTTTCCATGCGCACCACGCTGGATATGGTGGCCTACTTCCTGGAGTTTATGATTCCGTTGTGGGTGGTTCTGGATCTGGTGCAGCTTGGTCTCGGCTTTATTGTGGGAGATCCGACGCCGGCTCGTATCCTGTCTTCTCTGTTTGTGTTGCCGGTGGCGACGGTTGGTATTGTGATTGCGATGGTTGTTGCCATTATCCGCTTTCACCGTCCCCCCGTTGGCCATGCGCTGTTGTGGGGAATTATTACAGGGTGCTACATGGCGTTACTATGGACGCCATTGGTCTTTGGAATCATGGTGAAGGTGCTTTTCCAGAAAAAACGCCGGACCCGGTGGGACAAAACAGAGCATACCGGTGTGGCGCACAAAAAAATGGCAGCGCCAGCCGCATTGTCTCAGGCCCAACAAGGAACGATGGCATCCTGACGCCGTGCCATGTCTTTACAACTGGATTGAGGACTGATGCCGCTAAAAAACCGTCAGGAACCACAATGATGGCTCCTGACGGGGTAGATACTCTTTGTGCGGTGTTTAGGCCATACGCTGTCGGTGGCTGAATAGCATGTCCAGCACGGCGGTCATAATTGCCAGCAATAGCGAGCCGATGAGCGCACTAAGGAAGCTGCTGACTTCAAACCCTGGCACCATCCAGGCCACAAGCCAAAAGAGCAACGCATTCACCACAAACGAGAACAGGCCCAGGGTGAGCACGTTAATAGGCAGGGTGAGCAGGTTCAGTAGGGGTCTTAAAAAGAAATTGACCAGCCCCATGACCAGTGCTGCAATCAAAGCGGTTCCAAAACTTGCCAGTTCAATCCCAGGGATAATTTTTCCGATCAAAAGCAGAATTAAGGCGGTTAGCACCCAGTGTAGCAGAGCCGATAATAACATGTTGCATCCTCCCTCACGTCTGAATGGAGTCCATTATGGAGAGTCTGGCGGGGAGAGACAATTCAACAAACGGGTAATATGCGGATACTGTAGCCCTTACCGGAACCAAAGCGTTACAAGCAAAACCCCGGCCATTGGACCGGGGCTTCAAAATGGTTTATATGCGCTTAGCGAATTTTTTTGAATGCGTACTGATCAATGTCCTGACGCATTTCGCTGGCTTCCAGCCATTTCAAAAAGTCTTCCTGGCTTTGTTGCAAACGGAGGTGATTTTCCAGGGCAGCCCCTTGCTCTAAAGAAATCATTTCCCGTTTCAGTTGCTGTTGGGGATGTCCGCCGGTCATAGCCTGTCCTCCAATCGGGGGATGATGTTTATATCGTAATTATATAAAACCAAAAAGCATACAAAAGTTGCGGTTTATTTCCGGTTTTGCCTGTGATTTGTTACAAAACGGAAGCCACTGTCGGGACTGCCAGCGGATCCTTCAGGACAAGCTCATACCGCAAGTCACACTGGATGACTTCATTGTTGTGCGGGTAGCCTTGAAAACCAAAGCGTTCATACAATTTGCACGCTTCGGGTAACTTGCTGCTGGTTTCCAGCATCACAACCCGATAACCGGCGGCACGGGCAAAATCAATGATGCATTGTAGTAGACGCTTGCCAAGCCCCTTGCCGCGCGCATCCGGGTGTAGGTAGAGCTTTCGGACTTCAGCCATTTCGGAAGAACGTTCCTTGAGGCCGCCACAACCAAGAACGCGGCCATTTTCATCCTCGACCACCCAAAAGCAGGAGCGAGGGCTGCCATAGGCAATCACCAGGTTGTCAAAGTCCCTGTCATCAGGTTCCTGGGTATAAGGTAATCCGTAACCGGCAAGCACTTCGGTAATCAGGGCATGGAGTTGCGGGCCTTCATCTGCTTTGGGGGGACGCAGGGTAAAGTTTAAATGCTGGTGGGTCGTCATAGGCGGAACTCTGCAATAACATCGGTAACCATAGAAAATAAAAAGAAAATGCGTTTTAAATTGCTGGTAAGACGAGTTTTAGTCGCTTTCCTGAATGTTTTTGAGGGCGATTTTCATGGCCAAACCAGCTTCCACGCGTTGCAGCGCGGCTTCAAACCGGGCCATGGGTAAAACCTCGGTGATGAGAGGGCGGGGATCAATTTCCAGGGAGGTTAAAAGCTCCAGCGCTTTTTTAAAGTGATATGGCGTGTGATGGAATGAGCTGACCAGCCGGATTTCATCATAGTGCAAACGGCGGGTGCATAGAGTGACCGTGCTGCCACCGGGGCATCCGCCAAACAGGTTGACCGTTCCGCCTTTTCGGACTAGTTCAAAGGCTTGCATCCAGGTTTCTGGGCGACCGATTGCTTCAATCACCACGTCAAACCCTCGATCCTCCTGGGTGAATTTGGTTCGAATGTCCTCCGGCTTCCACCCTTCGGATAACTGGACGACTTGATCAGCCATCCCAAAGCGCTGCGCCATCTGGAGCTTGTGTTGGGTTCTGGCCATGGCGGTCACATGGGCGCCTTTCCACTTGCAGGCGCGGACCAGCAGTTGACCGATGGGGCCTAATCCCATCACCGCCACTCGATCGCCTGGCGACACATGGGCTTGGTCAATGCCATGCAGGCAAACCGCCAAAGGTTCGGCAAAAGCGGCGACTTCAAAAGGAATGTGATCGGGGATGGCATAAGTGTTGTATTTGGCAATTCGTGCGGGGATGCGAATGTATTCAGCATAGGCGCCATTGAGCAGATCCAGGCTTTCACACAGGTTATATTGTCCCTTCCTGCAGAGATAGCACTGGTAGCAAGGTGCTGAATTGGCAGAAACGACGCGATCTCCGACCTGGAAACGAGGTTCGGCATCCGGGGATTCGGGGCAGACTTGCACCACGGTTCCGGCAAATTCATGCCCGAAGGGGGAGGGAAAGTTTTTGAGCAAAACGGGATGTCCCCGGCGATAGCATTTCAC
>DATNQC010000124.1:0-2938 GCA_036702885.1 Oculatellaceae cyanobacterium
AGCACAATCAGTAAAGGGGCCCAGACAAACCGGATTACAGAACCGATCACATCGACCACGCGCGACATATTGTTGTCGGGCCAGGATTCAGCAAAGAAGAGGAAAATCAAGTTTTCCTTGGTAATCCACAGATAATCGGAGAAGCTCATTTTGATATTCGCCTTCTCCCGATCCCAATCTTCACGACCTTTTTCAAAATCAATATCGATTCGGACCTTACCGGTACGCTGTGTCTGCCAGTCACTAAATGGATGAAGCGGCTTTGCGCCCGTAGACGGCGAACCAAAACCATGAACCCATCGCCCACCTTTGCGCTGAGACGCTATTTCAATGACCTTTTTACCGGATTGAGCATAGATAACATTCAAATGCCCCATACCGTGCGGCGCAAAATGACCAACGGTTTGATATGACCTATAGGTCAATGGCCCCATGATCAGGAGCAAAATCAGAGAAGAATACAGAGCCTTTTTTAGTTTTTGATCCTGGATCAACCACAACCATGTACAAGCAACTGCCGCCAAAGGAATCGCAATCCCCCGCGTTAAGCCGACCGCAATCCACAGAAAGACCATGATCACGAAATTACGCACATCTGCCTTACGACGGCAGCGCCACGTAGCCCAAAGCGCCGCCCCCAACAAAGGCAACATCAATGTCTCTTGCATAAAATAGCCGTAGATAGCTATCCAGGAAGGCAAAAAACTCAAGAATGCCCAACCAGCCAGAGCCATGGTTTTACTACTTTGCAGCTCGCGGAAGAATCGATACCACAACCAGGGTCCCGCCAGAGACAGCAAAATCGTGCAGTAAGCCACCAAAGCTGGAATTTTGAGGGTAAATTTGGCGAGAAGCGCTATATAAAGCTGATAGCCGATCGGGTCTGTCATAGACATAAGATCGATTCGCAGCAAATCTATGCCCTGCTCCCAGTGCCGAGCCGGGTCACTCCAAATGTGATTTACTGGATTGTAAGTGATGATGTACCAAGCGCGCGTTAGACTTGAGACAAAGATGACAAAGTAAAAAAAACTATGGCTTCTCGGTATGCCGAACCAACGCAAGAGGGAGATAAAAGCCGCTGTACCTAAGCCACCCCATAACAGCCACAAAACGACATAGCGCCAATCTGCAAGACTGCGCTTCATCGCAATACCCATTTCACCGCCAAAATCTTGGAAGGTGAAACTCACATGGTTGCTTCCCGTATGGAGAAATTCGTCTAGCTGGATATGAAAACCGCGGGAGACGTCCTGCAAGCTTGCCGCAGGAATCTCGCTGAGATCGACCGATTGACCATTGATCTTCAATTCGATCAAGCGATCATCCGGAATGATTTGATATCGGCGTGCAGCAAACCAGTCCAGGTTCACCTTTCCTTCCAGACGGTAGATCCCAGGTCCCCAGCCAGATGCCAGATACGGCATTTCCACGGATTGGACCCGACCGTTCTGATCACTGATGACAAATGTTTCAAAACGCACCCCTGCGGACAAAGTCAGGCCTAAGCAAACAAGCAGGAATACCGCTCCAATACTCCAATACCAGCGCGACAAAGAATTTACGGCCCCCATTGAGATGACTTATACCTCTTTATTGTTATCTATTGTGTCCAAACATCGCCTGCTAAGCGGATTTCAGCATAACTGGCAAGTGTACCTGAGATTCCAGACCACGAACGTGCACGGCACTGATTTTGACATATCCCGCCCAATTAGAGCGAATCATCACCAAAATCTATATCAAAATTTTTTGATATAGCCTCCCATCGCTGCTAAACTGCTCAAACATTTGCCAACCCCACTTAGCCATGGACTCACTTGCCCAGTTACTGAAAGCCGCCGGTGACGAACTGCGCCTCGCAATTCTTCAAGTGCTCGCGCAGGATTCCTACGGAGTGCTGGAGCTGGCGCAGGCGCTGAATGTGAAGCAGTCCGGCATGAGCCACCACTTGAAGATCCTGGCTCAAGCAGGTTTGGTCGTCACCCGGCGCGAGGGCAACTCGATCTTTTATCGACGCTCCACCTTGGCACCGGACGATCCCATGACACCGTTGAAGCGCGAGCTATTTCGCAGCATAGACGCAGCAGAGACGCCTTACCAGGAAGGCCTGAAACAGGTTTGGCATGAGCGGTCGCAGGCGTCCCGCCGCTTCTTCCTGGAAAACGCCGACAAGTTCAAAGAACAGCAGGATTTGATCGCCAGCTTTGAGGTCTACCAGGGGCAAATCACTGAGCTGCTGGACCTCAGCCCTACCCCCAGCCGGCAGTGCGCGCTCGAAGTCGGCCCAGGTCAGGGCGAGTTTTTGCCGGTATTGAGCGCCCGCTTCGAGCAAGTGATCGCCCTGGACAACAGTCCGCAGATGCTGGCGCACGCCCGACAGCGGGTAGAGGACGCACAACTGCGCAATGTCGAACTGGTCGAAGGCGACACCCGCTATCTGCAAAACCTGCCGGAGTCGTTCGACTGTGCGGTCGTAAACATGGTGCTGCATCACACACCATCCCCGGCGAGCTTGTTTACGGATATCAGCCACAGCCTGAAGCAGGATGGCGTGCTGTTGGTGACGGAGCTCTGTCTGCACGACCAGAGCTGGACCCAGGACGCATGTGGCGATCTTTGGTTGGGATTTGATCCAGCCGACTTACGCGATTGGGCCGCGTCCAGCGGCCTGCAGGAAGGGCAAAGCGTGTACTTCGCTTTGCGCAACGGTTTTCAAATACAACTGCGACAGTTCATCAAGTCGCACAACGTTTTATCGAGCAGGAGTTAGATCATGGCGCTTTATTCCGTTTTTACCTCGGAGTCTGTTTCCGAAGGCCATCCCGACAAAATGGCGGATCAAATTTCCGATGCCGTTCTCGACGCGATCCTGAAAGAAGATAAGAGCGCGCGTGTGGCCGTCGAAACTCTGGTGAAAACCGGTATGGCGATCATC
>DATNQC010000141.1:0-3986 GCA_036702885.1 Oculatellaceae cyanobacterium
GATTTAAGGCAAAACAAGTAGGAAAAACGGGAAAAATCATGCCTTTTCCGCCATGAATGAAATTGAGAATTATTCAAAAAATATGAGTGAAAAAATTTGAACTTAATCAGAGCTTCCTTAGATAAAATAGGGTTAAATAAGTTGGTTTTCGGATCTGGCCAGCCTCTGGTTACAGGAAGTCAGCTTAAAGATCTCGAACTTAGTTTTCCATCACCAAAAGAGCAACAAAAAATATCCGATTGTCTCTTGTCCCTCGATGCGCTGATCACAGCAGAAACAGAAAAACTCGATGCCCTAAAAACCCACAAAAAAGGCCTGATGCAGCAGCTTTTTCCTGTTGTGGAAAGTGAGGCTGGGTCATGAGTGAAAAAAAGCTAACCACCCCACCCCTTCGGGGCACCCCTCCTTTTCAGGAGGGGAGTCGTAAAAACTCTCCCCCTGATAAGGGGGAGTACCCCGAAGGGGGGAGGGGGTTAAATAACCTGCCGGTTCTGCGCACATTTCGTAAAGAACTACGCAACCATCTTACTCCTGCGGAGGCCAAGCTATGGACTTACCTGCAACGCTCACAGTTAGGCAAGCGTAAGTTCAGGCGTCAACACAGTGTTGGCTTTTACATTCTTGATTTTTATTGTCCCGCAGAGCGTTTAGCGATCGAACTGGATGGCGCTGCGCATGACAGTGAAGAAGCTCAAGCGCGTGACCACGAACGTGATCTTTTTTTGACCTATTGCCGCATCAAGGTCTTACGTTTTGAAAACCAACGCGTGTTCCTGCAGCCGGAGGCCGTGTTAGCAGAAATAGCGGGTCATTTTGGTTGGCTTACGCGAGGAGCGGCACTATGAGCAACTTGATTCTTTACAACCAATATCTCGCTCAAAATTAAACATGGAGGCATCAAAATATGATGCAACAAGCAAGTTATAAAGGAACCTGGGATCGATACGAGGATATACGCAATCTGGCGCGACAGGTTGCGCATGAGCAACTGCCGGGTTTTATCAAAAATAGACATGGGCATTTAATTTCCAAAGAGGCGGTCGCGCTGAGTGGCCTGGATCATTCTGTGTTTCGCATCTTGTCGAAGTGGGGCGGAGAGAGGCGATTAGCTCCTTGGGATTGGGAAGACGTGCGCAAAAAGTATAAAACGCATCCCAAGCGATTTGAATTGTCAGTATGGCATCGGCAAGTTTTGTGTGGCGCCAGTATTGGTAGACCGACATGGAGCGGCCATAAGTTAAGGCTTGATTTAATCGAGGCAAACCCAGATGGGTCTCCGCTTGAGGGAAAAATTGCAGATATCGTGATTATCGCAGGCCGATTCTATGCTAAAGCTATTGGTGCAACCCAGATCAGAATCATGTATCCGATTAACGATAAGGTAAAAGAGCATTACCTGGGGCTTGGCGGGTTTTCATTTGATGCCAAGGGCAACTTTTGCTATCAGGATTTATAAACATGGCCGATAAAAAACCACCCGAAGAAACTGATGCAGAAATACTGGAACGGCTTCGCAAGTATGCTCAAGAGGCTAAAAAGGGTCTTTTCTCAGAAAAAGACGCTGACTTTGAAGAACGCGGACTAATCTCCGGAAGCCCTGATCTTTGCGAAAAAAGCGATGCAGAATTATTTCCGGATGAGCCTGAAGAATACAAGCCGTCTGAAAGAAAGCCACGAATTGTAATTAACAATGATCCAGATAAAAAATAGCGTCTGGGCAGACCTGTATATGAACTGTGAAATTGTGTTGAAGTGGAATGCGGGGAAGCCGGATTTAGTAGGGTTGTATTTCGTGGCCGTTAAATATGGCGCTAGCGCGGGAGAATTTCAGTTTGCTAGATGGGACGGGGAAAAGTGGGATTTGCAACCCACTGGTGATGTGGAAGCATTTGTTGATATTGAGAGTTTTAAAAATCAATTGAGCGTCCAGTGGCCCAACGCCGCTAAAGCGCCATCTGCCGGGAAAAAGCCTGATAAAGATTTATGGGAAGAGGTGTAGGAGTTGAATGAGCAATGCCGCCGTGGTGTTTGACAGTCTTGATGCAATATCCACCCATCTGCGCGAGCGCCTAGAACAGAAAAAGTACATTCTGCTATTTGCCTATAACGGCACCGGCAAGACACGCCTGTCCATGGCCTTCAAGGAGCAAGGCAAGCAGGGCGATGGAACTCGCGATACCTTGTACTTCAACGCCTTCACCGAAGATCTATTCAGTTGGGACAACGACCTGGACGCCGATGCTCAGCGGGTGCTGCGCATGAATACAGATTCGCACTTTTTCGATGGGCTGCAAGAGCTGGAGATGGAAAGCCGCATCCGCCCGTTGCTGCGGCGCTACGCGGATTTTGATTTTACAATCGACTACGTGCAGGGAACGGTCAGCTTTTTTAGGGAGCTTGCGATTGATGGGCGTACAGAAACTGTCGAGCACATCAAAGTCTCTCGGGGCGAAGAAAATATTTTTGTTTGGTGTTTCTTTCTTGCCGTCGCTCAATTGGCGGTGGACGAACAGGAAGCCTACGCCTGGGTGAAGTACCTTTACATCGACGATCCGATTTCGTCCCTGGACGACAACAACGCTATCGCCGTAGCCAGCCATTTGGCACATCTGTTAAAAGGCGGCAATGGCAAAATCAGGACTGTAATATCTTCCCATCACCATTTGTTCTTTAATGTGCTGTGCAATGAGTTGGGCAAGGCCCAAAAGTATTTCCTCAGCAAGGACGCGGGTGGATTCTTGCTAACCGATACGGGCGACACGCCACGTTACCACCACGTCGCTCTGCTAAAACAACTGCATGAGGTAGCGGTATCTGGCCAGATTTACACCTACCACATCAATATTCTGCGCAGCCTGCTGGAGAAAACCGCCACCTTCCACGGCTTCAATAATTTCTCCGCCTGTATCAAGAAGGAAAAAGTCGACACCGATGGCATTCTCCATGCCCGCTTGGTGAATGTCCTCAGCCACGGCAATTACTCCCTGTTTGAGCCGCAGGAGATGCTGCCGGAGAACAAAGATTACTTTCGCAAAATTCTGCGAGATTTTATGGCGAACTACCGCTTTAATCCGGAGCTGTTTCCCGCCATGGATGACGACCGCATAGGGGTGGAAGCTAGAGCAGCGCAGGATGCCAGAGCCGAGGTCAACCTATGAGTGAGCTGATTCTATACACCACAGAAGACGGCCAGAGCCGAATTCAGCTGCGGGCCGATAACGATACGGTGTGGCTCAGCCAGTTGGAGATGGCCGAACTGTTCAATGCCACCAAGCAGAATATCTCGCTACACCTTCGCAATATCTTTGCCGATGGTGAGCTTGACCCTCAGGCAACTGTCAAGGATTCCTTGACAGTTCAAAGTGAAGGTCGGCGTGAAACAAGCTCAAACACAGGCCAAAAGATTAACCATTAGGCAAAATCAATTATGACCAAAGAACAATTAAGCCAATTGGGCAAAACCCTCTGGGCCATCGCGGACGACCTGCGCGGCGCTATGAATGCCGATGACTTCCGCGACTATATGCTGTCGTTTCTGTTTTTGCGCTACCTGTCTGATAACTACGAGGCAGCTGCGAAAAAAGAGTTGGGGCGTGATTATCCCAAGATGAAAGACGACGATCGTCGCGCACCTCTAGCGGTTTGGTATGCAAACAACGCCGAGGATGTCCCCGCGTTTGAAAAACAGCTGCGCCGTAAGATGCACTATGTGATTCACCCAGATTACCTGTGGAGCAGCATTGCCGAGTTGGCGCGCACGCAGAAATCCGAGCTGCTGCAAACTCTGGAGCGCGGCTTTAAATATAATGCGCGCTCTATTTCCAGCAGCATGGTGGCGAGAATCACGGCGGCCGCGTGCGCAGTGTGCCGACGATGATTTCGATAGCCCCGGCAATGGCGGAAATTTCGATAAAGCCAATCCCCAGCAACCAGAAGTCGGCGTTATCGCCGGGGGAAAACTCCATCAAGGTCAGCGGCGGATACAT
>DATNQC010000146.1:0-3805 GCA_036702885.1 Oculatellaceae cyanobacterium
CGTTTATCCCGTGCAACACCAATGCGCAAACCAGCGCCGCGATCAATGCCTTGTTGGGAATCCGCCGACTCTTCCAGTCGGTATAGCATGTCACGGCGACTAGGCCAAACAGCGTCAAGAACAGCAATGCGTCAACGACCATCGACACGTACCTCCGCTGCTGCCGGGACCAGCATCTTTTGCCTGCCTGTGTCCAGTTCCACCACGGTCCAAACGCCCGGATTCACAAAACGATGGGCAAACCGGTATTCATCCTTCTTCACACTGACCGGAAATGACAATTCGGTCGATTCGTCCACCACGTGAAATTCCTTTACATCCCACTCCACGTCCCCTTTCAGGTTTTTCTCAAGCATCTCTTCAAACCTGTCCCTCGCCGCCTCCTCGTCAATAACGATTTTCGCCTCAATGGCGTAGATGCGCTCGTCATACTGATGCACCGCCGCCTTGGCGGCCCGGTTGACGGCGGCCTTCGCCCTATCCTGGTACATAATGTCCAAGCCGTAAAAGGTAGTGACAAAAGCAAAGGCAACCAGTGGGATCACTGCAAACAAGTAATAGACCGTAAACAAACCGCCTTCGTCACGGCAAATATTCCGAAAGGATCGTGCCAGTCTGGACAATCTGCTCGCTTTCAACCCCACGACCTCCAATCAGGCTCATCACCCCGTCGTGAAAACTCGCAGTCTTGCGTTTTACAGAAAGCGTGATGTCGATTTCTTCACCTTTGAGAACAACCGTATCGAGGGCATTTGAATCAACTTCAACCTCCTCAAACCCTTTTGCACGCAAACGGTCCTCAATTTCATCCGCCAATTCGCTGCTCACCCCTCCCTGTACAGACGCAATTTGCAAAGCCCTGTCCAGCTCCCGCTGGACCGTGTGGGCCGAAAACAGCTCCAATGACATGGCAACCGGGAACATCATGAAAAACACAAAAAGCGATGCCGCAATCAGGAACTCAATCGTCGTCACTCCCCGTTCATTCCGAAGGAAATTGCGCAAAAAACATCACCCCCATAAATGCAAAAGCCCCGCGCCCATCTGGGCACGGGGCCTGTGCATGGCTATTGCGAAGCCATGTCAATAGCGTCATCAATGGCCGTCCCGGTGGTGTCCGCGGCAGTGTTGATCTTGTCTTTTAATTTCGTGTAGACACCCGCCGCGAGCAGCGCCATGACAGCGGCGGCGATGATATATTCAATGGTGCTTGCTCCCGTTTCATCCTTCAAAAAAGCGACAATGGCTCTCTTCATATCCGTCTACAACCTCCTCATTCTTGTTCAATACGGTAATAATCCGCATAAATGGTTTCAGAACTCGACTCTTCCACCTGGTACACAGATGGCATCAATACCGACAAAAGATACCCTCCAATGGCAGCCAACACACTTGCCCCAATCAGGTATTCAATCGTGGAAACTCCCGATTCGTCACGGAAAAACTTCCTCACACAAAAACCACCCCCTTCCAAATCAGTTGTTTATGAATCCGCTGAACATGGTCATGGCATTGATGAAGTACGGATAAAACGCGGCTGCTACCGCGCCGGCAAACGGAATCATCAGAAGCGCCGTGTTTTTCACCGGCTTTTTGTTGACTTCCGCCAACCGCTTGAAGTAATTGATTTCCGAAAGCTGCTCTTTGAACTTCTCCAGTATTTCAAGCGAACTGGCCCCGCCCTGTTGCACCTGCGCCAACACCGCCGCCAACATCTGGTACTCCGGAATCGGGCTTTTCTCCAGCACCGCGATGGCCGCAAGCGGCCCGTTCCGGTTGTTCCATTGGAGCAACACCGGCTTTATTTGCCGGGCCACATAAGGGGAAACATGCAAACTCAACTCAAGCCCCCGCTCCAGCGAATATCCGGCATTGACAAGGCCCGAGACCGCGTCCAAATACATCGGCAAGTCCTGTACTGCCTTTTGGTCGTTCTCCTTGCCTTTGCGGATGATGAAGACCTTGAACAGAAATCCAATCAGGTACGCCATGCAAAGGGTATACAGCGCCGTCCAAATGTCCCCGATAAAAACAAAAATGCCGGCCAGAACAAGGCCGAGCAGATAAATTCCATATTGGCACTTCTGCACTTGTTTTGCCGTAAATGGCAGATCCAGCTTCCGCAGGGATTCCTCCAACTCCGAATCCACCTTTGCACGTTCCAAAACGGCATCCATCGACATGCCGCGGATGGCATTGAACACGGCCAGCCCGGCCAACGCCCCGACAACCAAAGACACCACCGCTCCCATCAGTCCACCGCCTTCCTGTTCAAGAACAAATAAATGCCGAAACTGGCCATCATCAACAAGACGATGGCATTGACTATCAACCTGCCAAGCGGATCGGTTGTGAGAAAGTCATATTGTCCGGGCAGGTTGTACAGAAACAACCCGACAGTGGAAACCATGAGAATGAGATACGAAAGTTTCACTTGCGCCATCTCCGCTTCCTCACGCCATGTCTCCAGCTGCCTGCGGCGCATCTGCCGTGAAATCTCAAACAGGGATTCCCCCACATCCGCCCCGGTTTCTTCCCGGAGAAGAATCAGGTTGACAAACTGCCTCGCCCAACGGTTATTGAGGCGATTTGCGAAGGACAAAAGCACTTCTTTCGGTTTATAACCGGCGTATATCTCCTTGGCTACACGGAAGAATTCAGAACGCACCGGCTCCGGCACGCGCCTGGCCGCTCTCTCAAAGCAAACCGGCAGGTTCCGCGTCAGGGAATATTCCGAAGCGAACACCTCAATGCCTGTGGCAAGGGCCACTGTCATGTCCCTCCGGTACTTGTCGGCCCTGACCATCCCGTATACCGTCGGCACTGCCCCAAGCATGGCGGCAAGGACCGCCGCAGCCAAAACGTTTTTCAGGGCAAAGCCGCATATCAGGCCCAGGACGGCAAATGCGCTTGTGAACACAAGCCACTTGCCGGCGTTCCAATGCAGCCCTGCTGCATCCAAAATCGGTATCAGGGGCTGGAACCAAGCAGGAGGCGCATCTTCTTCCTTTCGTTCAATTTCCCAAGATGCCAACCAGTGATATGCGGCCAGCCCCACCAGAAGAAAGATGATTCCCGTCACGGCCAGAGCCAACATCCTTCTCCCCTCCTTCCAGCCGCCAGAGCCGGAGTTTTTCCTCCAGATAATCCGACAAGGGATTCGGAAACACCCAATCCCCGTTTTCAAACCGCACCAAGTCGCGGAACGTCACCTCATCATCCGTCTCGCCGCAGATGACTTCCGTCACGCGCCAGAACCTTCTGGTGCCGGTTCCAGGCTCCACATGAAGCTGGATGATCACGTCCACCGAACGGGCGACCCGCATGTACAGCTGCTTCTGGTTCCAGGGCCGCCCGTCTTCCATGATCATGTCCACGATGTCCTGTATTGCCGCCTCCGGCGAGTTGCTGTGGATGGTCCCCATGCTTCCCGGATGCCCGCGCCGGAACACTTTGACCAATTGGTCTGCCTCAGCGCCCCGGACCTCACCCAGGATGATGATGTCAGGCGAAAGCCGCAACATGGTGTGGAACTGCTTGAGCAACGTCCTTCCCAAATGCGGCTGCTCCTCAAACGAAATGATGTTGCGCCCCGGCAGGTACTGCTCCAGATAAAGCTCCTTGGAGCTTTCCAAGACGCCAATGCGCAAATTCGGATGAATGAATTGCGTCATCCATCGCAGGGCGCTGGTTTTACCGGCAGATGTGGGCCAGATGAGAAGGATGTTGGCCCGTCCCTGTACCAACTTTTTGATCAATTCAACAACTTCCATGTTCAGCGTGCCGTACCGGATGAGCCTTTCAG
>DATNQC010000148.1:0-7944 GCA_036702885.1 Oculatellaceae cyanobacterium
TAATTAAGACCCGTGTGCCTAAACGTTCATTCAGGGACGGGCTTTCCAGGACCGGCGTCCTGGATGCCTTTCCGGCTAACCGTTTACTGGCAGACAGGATGTCTGAAAACGAGGGAGCCATGGTTTAGTTCATAGCGGACCAAGGTCTCATAGGCGTCAGTACCGTATTTTTCTTCATAGGCGGCGCGCTCGGTGGCCTCTTTGTCGCCGTAGAAGAAGTTGATCAGGACGAAGCGCCTGCCGCTGAGGACATCCGTGGCTTCATGCATCAGGGAGCAGGAGAAAATGACGGCGCTGCCGGTTTCCGGTTTGTACTGGCAGGGTCCGTATTCTGGAAACCACAAGTAGCCGCCTTCGTACTCCTCGCTGTTCAGATTCAGGGTCATGGCCCAGCGTCTATGAGCCGTGCCGCCAGTGGTGTTGTCCCGGTGTGCGCGGAAATACCCACCGGTGCTGGCATCATAGCAGGCAATTTTATATCCTTCCTGGCGGGTGGGCGTGTCATTGAAGCATTTTTCGATTTCCGGGAAAACGCGGCGCGAGATGAGCCGATCCAGTTGGGCCTTGAGTGGGCCGGGTTGAACGAAGTGATCCTGGCGGATCTTGCGGTTAGGATCCAGCACGCCGATAGTTCTCTCGCCGTCTTGCTTCATAAATCCGGATTCTTCGTGTCCTTGCGTGTGCCAAACGTCAATCAGATGGCGGCAAAATGCCCGATCCAGCACGTTGGGAATCACCAGAACCGGTGGATGGCTGTGAGCGGGATATGAGGATTCCTGCGGACAAAGTCGCTGAATGTCTTCCAGTAGTTGTGAAACGACCTTGTCAGCATCCGATAAGCCTTGATAGATTTTCAGAATCTGTAGGTTGCGGTTCAGCAGGAAAATGGTGCGGCGGAATGCAAGCTGTCCCGTTGGCTCCTGATTGGGCGGGATGAGGACGCCATATTGGGTGCAGACGTGCAAGTCTTCATCGGACAGCAGCGGGTAAAACAGTTGGTGTTTCTCTCGAAACGCCTTTCGGCTATCGGAGGACTCCGGGCTAATGCTCAGGATGCGTGCGCTTAGCTCAGTTAGCCGGGCTTGTTGCCGGTTGAGCGCTACTGCCAGCTTTTCGCATTCTGCGATGGTATCTCGGGCGTAAAACAAAAGGACGATGGGACCGCCCACATTGTTTGCCAGATAAGTATTTTTCCCATCCTGATCTGGCAATCGGAACAGTGGCGCCGGATCTCCGATGCTCAGGGTTTTAGTTGCAACAATGGCCGTGGCCATGATGACATGCCCCTCAAACAAACACACGTTTTCAGTATAAGGCAAAGTCGATACGTTGTGATGGATAAGCTTTGAGCGTTGCCACACTGGGAGATGGATATGCCAGGCCCTTTTGGCAAGGGGCATATATATTTTGAAGTTTTGAGGGTTTTATTGGTGTTCTTAATGCTAAAAAGCCCTCAGTGGTTGACTGAGGGCTTTATCGGGGATGAGGGCGGTTTCATATATGCTTACTAGCCTGCGCGAGACTGAGGCGGTTGAGGGGTTGGCTGAGCTAGCCAGAAGGATCATATCCAGCATGCCGATGGACGCTCTTCTGGATCTCCTAGAAGAACTAAATAAGGCCCCGTAGGGCCTTATTTCACCAGTATCTATAATTTCTTCCGTAGTTCGGCTGACTATATGATGGAGTACTATATGGGGAGCTATAGGGGTTTCTGATCCCCATTTGCCCGGTATACGGGTTCAGATTTCCTTTCGTACTGTAGTTGTTGTATGGGGTACGGTCCGGTGTTGAGCGATAATAGCCGTTAACATAGGTCCCGTTCGAACGGTAGTGCCCTTGTACCTACTGCTGAGCCATTGCCGGAGCGGCAAAAAGCAGCACCACAAGAATAGTCATCTCTTCTTCTATTTAGCTCGTCCTCGATCAGCTCTACCAGATCTTCCGAGGGGAGCAGTTCTTTCAGGAGCGCCTTTTTATCCTCAACGCTCATTTCGAGAATAGCCGCCCGAACAGCATCCGATCCGTATTCATCTATCATCTTCCAGGCTTTCAGAGTTTCAGGCGGCAAGCCTAGGCCTTCCGCAATTCGTGGAATTGTCTCTTCTGGGTCTGGCGTTACCGCGCCAGTCTCATACAGAAGGTACTGAGTCCTCTTCATGCCGAGAACCGCAGCAAATTTTTCTTGCGAGGAGAAACCGGCCTCTTTACGTGCCTTTCTTAAGCGTTCATGGAATCTCATCATAACGAAATCATAGGGTGTGTAAGTTGCGGGCATAAGTCCCAATATCATTTACGTACGCCATTGACTTACACGTCAATACCATGTAACATACATTTTATGTAATCCAACGAGCTACGTATGTTTAAGGGTTACACGAAAATGAATAAGTATTTTCAAAGAACGTGGACAGTAACACAGGATACTTTGAACGACTTGCAGAAGGCTTGCGAGCTGCTAGAAACCGATAACGCTTCTTACGCGCTTCGACGGGCCATTTCTCTTGGCGTTCGGCAACTAGAAATTAGCCACAAACAATACAAGGAGGAAGCATGAGCACACCATTCATAAAAGCCTACTTTACTGAGGACGAGAAGTGGTGCCCGACTTTGCTCAGGTAAAGCGCCTCGGTAGGATCCATCCCCTTAAGAACGCCAAACCCAAGCAAATCGGGCTTAAACGCAGAAACGAGGCTATACACTAAAGATAACATCCCGCAGGTCGTCACCGTCCATCGGATAACACGGCCACGGTCGATCTCCACCCGCTTCAGCAGCTGCCATCCGCCGAAAACACCCAGAGCGCCAAGCGCAACCGGCGCGGCCTGCACCGCAATACTTTCAAAGTTCATATAACTCTCCTTATCCGCAGGGAACAGAACGTCTAGTTCGTCTTTCATGGTGTCTTGATTTTGAATACAGAATCATTTTAGATGGTTCTGTGTGCAAAATCAAATTTTCTTTACAAAATCTTTATGTGTACAGAACCTAAAAAGTAGGGTATACCATAGTTATGCGAAGACGTGGTGGAGCTAGACCCGGCTCAGGCAGACCGCTAAGAAGGGGTCCAACCGTATCGAAAACGTTCCGGCTGAAGGTGGGTACCGCTGAATGGATCGCGGCTGAATCCACGCGAAATAATATTACCGGCGGGGATCTGATAGACCGGCTCGTCGAGCGCGAAATAGAAAAGCAGAATCAGTAGGAGATAGGGCTTATCGGCCTTACTTCAGGTGGGCTGCTCTGCTCCGTTTTAGGCGCTACTTTCGGCCGCTGCCGCCCCCTCAGAACATCTAAGGCGTCCTCATCCGCCGACATGTCGTATAGCTCGGTCGTCTCCAGGTGCGAATGCCCGGCGATCTTCTGGACTTTTACTGCGGGAACCCCTTCCAGCAACAGTTGTGTAATCAGAGAGCGCCGGAGACCGTGAGGGGTGATCTCTATCCCAGCCTTCCGACCAAGGTTTCTAACCCTCCTACCGAGCGTTTTCTTGTTTAGCGGCGTCCCATGTTCTTGAACTAGAAAATTTTTGCACTTCGTTTTAGGCCGTTTCGCAAGGTATGCCTTGATTTCCTCCTCCAGTTCCGGCCGGATGCCAACCACTCTGTTTTTATCCCCCTTCCCAAGCACCACCCGGATAACTCCCACTTTCAGTAGCACGTCTTCCAGCAGGAGGCTGCACATCTCAGAGTTCCTAAGCCCTGTATGGTAGCCCAGGCAGAGGATCATACGGGTCAAAATCTTATCATACTCTGTTCTTCCGACTGACCATGCCTGATTTTCAGCAAGTAGCTTCTGAAAATCCCCATCCTCTTTGATGACAGTCCTGCGTGGATTCTTGTTTTTTGCGGGTTTGAACGCCCGGAACCCGTTCAGATCCGCCTCCTGCCGGAGTCCCTTATAGACCAGAAACCGATAAAAGGCCAGAAGGGACTTATATATGTTTTCCCGCGTCGCCGGCATATCGGCAGGAACCGCAGCGATAGCCCGGCGCACATTATCCAATGTCACATGTTCCAGGGACGGCCTACACTCTCTGTACTCGCTCTTGTTCTGGAGGTATTTCCAGAATGAGCGCACGCCGTAGCTGTTCCGATCAATCGTCTCCCGCTTCAGCGGGCTGCCTGTCAGATACCCAGTAGTCTGACAGGTTTCCCATTCCTTCACCAGGGATTCGTACTGGTTCGCTTCAGGGCTGTCCAGAAGCTCCCGGACGACATCCGCGCTCATCACCCACACGTAGCGTAATCCACGCTTACGCCGCTCTCCTTTCAGTATTCCGCGGTTTAGCGTCCTCGTAGGGCTGATTCGCTGATACCAGTTAGGGATGATACCCTTGAAAGATCAAAAAACTCATCCATATGCCAGAGATTCTAGCGGATGAGTTCTTTGTGTTCAAGTCCGTTCACGCTTGCGTTCACATTCATTTTGAACGGAGTTTATGAGGTTGAAATGGTCGGACCGACAGGATTTGAACCTGCGACCCCTTCCACCCCAAGGAAGTGCGCTACCAAGCTGCGCTACGGCCCGATTCAAATTAGAAAGCTGACTTTATTGTTAATCAAGCCAAGCGATTTTACAAGAGGGGCGGACCAGCTTTGATTGTCTGTGTCGGCTAGTCACGCGAGGGGCTTGAGCTTTGAGGCTTAGGGAGGCTTTTGGCGTTCAGCCGCCGGACAAAACCGTGACAATCTCTCAAACGGCAGTGTAGAATGAAAGCATGCTGGAAATCGTCAAATCGTTTCTCTCCCGTGAGGAATTCAAGCAAAGCGGGCCTGTGCAGGGGCAATATTACGAAAGAACCGGCTCCTGTAATCGCTGTGGAAAGTGCTGTACCAACATTTACCTGATTCACGGGCAAAAAGTGATTGATACGCCGGAGCTTTTTGAAGAACTTCAGCTAAGTAATCCGGAGTATCAATACTTTAAGCCGGTTTCTCAGGATGAAGAAGGCTTGCTGTTTCAGTGTACGCACCTGCAGCCAGACAATACCTGCGGCATTTATGAGAATCGACCGGAATTTTGCCGGAAGTATCCTTCCGAACAAACCTTGCTGATGGGGGGCAAGTTGGCGGAAAGCTGTGGATACCGTTTTCGGCTACTTCGGACGTTTCAGGACGTGCTGCAACAGGTGGCGGAGAAAGCCTAAAGCGCTATGAGCACTGCAAGCCCACCAGAAAGCATTGTTTCTAACCCAATTCACCCTGAACGGGGCGTGACCGTCTTAATTAGTCAGGCTTGGAACCTGATTCGGAACAATCTGAAAGAATGTGTTCAGATCGTCTTGTGGCCGGCGTTGCTATTTGGCCTGTCATCTCTGGTCTTTGCCATTCCCTCTGGACTGACGTTTTTGACCAAGACGTCAATCTCCCAAATCCTGCTTTCTCTTTTCTGTATTGTGTTGGGGCTTGTACTGTGGTTTGGGGCGATTATTCTTGGAACAGCAAGTTATTGCACCTTGTCCCGGTTTTTTTATTCCGTCATTACGGATGAGAAACCACTATCCGTTCAGCAATGCAAACAGCACACGCGTAAAAACTGGCAGCAATTGCTCTTAACGCTATTCCTGAACTCGTTTGTTCTTTCCGGATGCGTTGTACTGGACATCTTTTTGGTGATTGTTGGCATTCTCGCTTCATCGGCCGTTTTGACCGCCTTGGGTCGTCATCCTGATGGTCTATTGAGCGTGATTATGCTGATTTTGCTGTTGATTGTCTGGAGTTTTCTGTTGCTTGCTGTCATGACAGTTCTGATTAGTATGCAATCGCTGCTGTTTTCCTTCCCTTTTGTGGCGATTGCGGCGCGCCGGTCGGATGATATGGGCTGGTGGCATAGCATGAAGCAGGCTTTCCAATTGACATTTACCAATCTTCCTAAGTTACTGTGCTTCAGCGTTGCATTCTTCCTGTTTACCTGTGTTTTGTCAGCCGTACTGCATGCACTACCCACGATATGGGCTGTGCTGGAATTCTTCCGGATTGGGCATCCTCACACTGCGACGTTTCCGTTACACGTACAGGCGGTCATGCAATTTTGGACTTCGTTGGTTTCTTTTGTGATGTTGCCGCTGCATTGCAGTGCGTTGACCCTCTTATGGTACGATTGCCAGGTTCGCAAGGAAGGTCTTGATTTAAAATTATGGTTGGAGCAGCTCCGTCGGCGACAAATGTCCATCGGACGGCTTCGGGAGGATGTCTCATGAGTGATGATATTAGCAGTAAAGTCATTAATATTTTCCAGCGGCACCGGAGGGGTGAGCATCTCCACTTTGATATTGAGGAAGGCGGGGAGTTGATTATCAGCCCGGATGGCTTTAATTACGTCAGCCTCAAGCAGGAATCCGACGGACTGAATACCGAGGAAAACCTGTTAGATGTGGCCTCGAAAAAAAGCTACATTTTTAAAATGATGGAAATGCATCACGATAGCCATACCGTCCGCCTGAACAACTACTATGTGCCCGGTAGTCGCTTGGAGGAGTTTCTTTCCAGCTTGCCCACACGCCCGGGAAAACTGCTGGAAATTAAACAGTTCATTCCGGATGGCATGGCGTAAAGAACCTTTTAAGGTTCAGAAGATAAGTTCAGGATCTTCCCGCTGAAAAAGATTCTTTCGGTAAACAGCTCAGAACGGTATAAACTTTCCGCCGTCACTGTCCGCCAACTTTTATCCGGATAGAACTCAGTGGCTACTTCCGGTTTCCGCCAGCTGAACCAGGCGCGCACAATGGCGGGCGGCTTGAGGGATGCTGGCGGCACTTCATGCATTGCGGTTAATACGGTCATCGGATCGTAATCATCAATTTTTGCCGCAACCAGGAGCATTTCAATCCATTTGGTGCAATTGATGCTTTGCACCGAGTCATAACCGGAAGTCAGGCTATACCGCTTGGTAAAGTGCAGTTTTTTGTAAGCCTGGTTGAGAATGGCGTTATAAATGCGCTGCTGTATGTCTTGGGGTGGCAGCATTATCAAGGCTTCCCGCTTGTAGCCACGCTGATCATAAAAGAAATCGATCGGTGCACTGATATACAAATTGGCCGTGGGCTGCTTTTCAATGACATCATTGAGCAGGTGGTAAAACAACCAGCTTTGAACACGAGGATCATAAACCGCCAGCCCGACGTGGCCCATGCCTGTGGCGTCATATTTCTCGGTAATCGGCCGGGCATTCCGGGCAACCACTGCTACCAACGCCTGTTTGCTCTGCAAAGTATTATGCAGCCATTGGGCCAGTTCCGTCGCTACTTCCAATTTGCATTGGTTACTGTGCTTATACTGCTTGATGGGTAAATCGACTGCAGGAATCTTGTCAGCGGTCAGCAGCTTTTCCGCATACCCCGGCAGGCACGCTAAAACAAGCAATGCCCCAAGCCGGAGCAGGGACTTATTGAGCTTTTGGGCAAGGCGGATTTTCACAGAAGTCAGTTTTGTTTGGGACTCTTTTCTTTTTATATCATCAGCAAAATGGATGGATAATGCATTATTTTTGGGGACTACTTGGCATTTTCAATTTTCGAACGCTTGAGAACGCATTTTTCACACTTCAGGCTTCCATCCACCATGTGGATGAGACAACAGTATATAAGTTCGACCCCATGGATGAGGAAATCGCGTCGTTCCAACCGATAAAGTAAAGGAAGCGAGTGGAATCGGTGTGGAAATGGATCTTATTACCTCTTTGACATCTCAGGTCATGCACAAGGCGCTGGATGGCCTTTCCAAGCGGCATAAGGCCATTGCCAGCAACCTGGCCAATGTAGATACCCCCAATTATCGCCGTCGGGATGTCTCTTTTGAGGCGGCGCTGGCGCAAGCAGTGGAACAGGCCAGTCAAGGAGGTGCCCGCCAAACAATCAAACAGGCTTCCAATGACGTGGCTTCGCCCTTGAAAACCACTCGCCCGGAGCATTTTGCGATTCCATTCAATGGTTCTCTCGATGATTTT
>DATNQC010000149.1:0-4416 GCA_036702885.1 Oculatellaceae cyanobacterium
GGTGGAAGGAGCCAGCGCAGGCATCGGGTTGGGCCATGAATTCCTGCGCCACGTTGAACGGACCCGCGTTTTATTGCACCTGGTGGATATTTCCGCCGGGGATGACGCCATTCAACATTTTGAGTTGATTAATCAGGAGCTGGAAAAGTACAGCGCCAAATTGGCGAAAAAACCTCAAATTGTCGTGCTTTCCAAAATTGATACGGTGGATGATGAAATTACCGCCTACTATCGGGAAATTTTTGAGCAAAAAACCGGTCAAACCGTCTATCCCATTTCCGCGGCCACCCATCAGGGGTTAGATACTTTGCTGAACGCCGTGTTTGAGTTACTGGACAAAGTTCCCGCGGAAGAAGAAGTGGTCCCGATTGTTCCGGATCTGCGCGCCTTCGACAATGATGACAGCGAGTTCACGATTCATCGCAAAGGCAAGTGCTTCTCCGTGGAAGGCGGTAAAATTGAGCGCCTGTTCAGCGTGACTGACATGCGGAATCGGGAGGCCGTACAGCGGCTGATGAATATTCTGAAAGCGATGGGCGTTTACCGGGAACTGGCCAAAGCGGGCGCCGAGGAAGGACACATTGTGCAAATGGCCGGCCTGGAATTTGAATATATTCCGGAGGACGAGGAAAGCAGCTCCCTGCGCTAACGGTCGAGCAGGTTCAACAACCGTTCAACAATTCTGGAGCGGGTTATTGCTGTGCCCAAACGGAGCAAATGAACCTACTCAGGCTGGCGATGCTCCTTCTCACCAGAAAAACTACAATAATAGAGAATCCTGATGTCGGGCCAGTCGGGAGTGCTGCCAATGGATGACTCACCCTTAAAAACCCGAAGACTATCGCCAGTTTCCATCAAACTGCTAGAGGATCACGCGCAGATTCGGACCGTATCCACACGACTGCGCGAAGCGCTCCAGGAAATCTGCCATCGGCAATCAGCCCCTAACCTGACCAAGGCTCAGGACGCACTCCACTCCCTGGTGCAAATTATGAGCATTCATGCCCTTTGCGAGGAACGGATTGTCTTTCCTGCAATGGAAAAATACTATCCGCTGCACACGCTGGAAGCTGAACACGACGAATTACTGCTGAAGAGGGCGGCAGTAATGTCCGGCATCCTGAACTACAGCTTCCCCGAAGATTGCACGGACGTTCTGTATAACCGGTATATCGACTTTCTCAACATGCTGGATCGCCACCTGGAGAAGGAGGAAAACACTATTTTCCCACTGCTGGAAACCTCCTTAGCCCCCGAAGAAAAGTCCAAAATCAGCGATAAGATAGACGCGCTCCGAGCGCAGAAAACCGCCCAGTCCCCACCCCCTCAACAGAAAGACTACGCGGAAAAGCCTTTCTTTTCTTTTCGTCTGCCAGAGTGGATGTCTTCCGGCAAAAGCAGTCATTCCTCTCTACTGGTAAAAAAGGAAAACCTGAAGATCCGAGCCATTCTGCTTGCGGAAGGCGCTTCACTCGCGGAACATCGTTCCGAGGAGCAAGCGATTTTATTGCTGCATAGCGGTGAAGCCGTGTGGGAAAGCGCTGGAGAAAGCGTTTATCTGCGTGCCGGAGAAGGCTTGCTAATGGGGCCTGGTCTACCACACACCCTGACCGCTAAAACCGATTGCCGCTTCTGGCTCCTTTCATTCTAGTCAGCACGTTTCCATCTACTCGTCCGGGGAATGCGCAGTCCAAAAGCAGCACTTATACTCTGAGGAGGAGAGGGACAACCACGGATTGCCCGGCATTCAATAGAACGATGGAGGCCGCATGCATGCCCTCCGAACACAAACAACCTGACAATAAAATCAACATCTCGCCGGCTCGTTTTGATGCGGTTATCTTTGATTTGGATGGCGTGATTACCCAAACCGCCACGTTGCATGCAGCTGCCTGGAAGCAGGTTTTTGACGCCTTTCTGACATCCTATGCCAACCATACCAAACGACGGGAACGCCCGTTTGATCCTGAGCGTGATTATCGCCTGTATGTAGATGGCAAGCCTCGCTATGAGGGCGCCAGGGACTTCCTGGCATCGCGAGGCGTTCGGCTCCCCTGGGGCGCGCCGGATGATGCCCCCGGCTTCAACACCATTTGCGCATTGGGAAACGCGAAAAATCTGGCCTTTCATCAATTGCTGGAGCAGCAAGGCGTCAAAGCCTACTCATCCAGTGTTGCACTGATTCGGGAATTAAAACGCCGAGGAATAGCAGTTGCAGTCATTACCGCCAGCCGAAACGGCACCACCATTTTGCAGGCGGCCAACTTGCTGAATGCCTTCGATGTCCGCGTGGATGGCGTGGAGGCCAGCCGCTTGGCTTTGAAGGGCAAACCCGCTCCGGATATTTTTCTGGAAGCGGTAAAGCGCCTGAAGGTGAAGCCAGAAAGAGCGATTGTGGTAGAGGACGCCGTCGCGGGCGTGCAGGCAGGTCGCCAAGGAGGTTTTGGCCTGGTCATTGGCATCGCCAGAAACAGGCAGGATAGCAATTTGCTAGCCCAAAACGGCGCGGATGCCGTTGTGCAGGACTTATCGGAACTCACCATTTCAAATGACGCCTGCTGTGAAGAAAGCGAGGAAGAGACAAACCACCTGGAGTCTCAAGATTGCTGGACGCTGACGTATACAGCCTTTATTCCGGAAGAGGAAAAACGACGGGAAGCCCTGTGCGCCTTGGGAAATGGCTACTTTACCACGCGTGCCGCCGCCGCGGAATCCGTTTCGGACGCTTATCACTATCCCGGCACGTATCTGGCCGGAGGCTATAACCGCCTTCAAACCCGGCTTGGTAGCAAGATCATTGAGCATGAAGACCTGGTGAACTTTCCCAATTGGCTCTGCCTGAACTTCCGGATTGAAAACGGCCCCTGGTTCGACCTGCGGAGCGTGCAGATTCTTTCTTACCGACAAACGCTCGATATGCGAGCAGGCGTGCTGTACCGGAAAATCCGCTTTCGGGATGGCAAACAGCGTGAAATGACGCTCTCTGAACGGCGATTTGTCCACATGCGCTATTGTCACCTGGCGGGACTGGAAACCAAACTCACCCCGCATGGCTGGTCCGGCAAAGTCACCATCCGATCCGCATTGGATGGACGCGTCCAGAATGAAGGTTCCGCGGCGTATCAACACTTGAACAAGCGCCACCTGCAACCGCTGGAAAGCGTCGTGGAACAGGATATGCTCTATCTCCAAGTTCAAACGGTCCAATCCAAGCTGCGCGTGGCGGAGGCAGCCAGAACCCGTCTATTCCTTGATGGTCAGCCCTGCGAACTCCGACGCGCCAATATCGTAAAACCCGGTTATGTGGCACAGGACATGCAAGTCAGATTGCAAGATGGCGAGACGCTTCAGGTTGAAAAGCTGGTATCTTTGTTCACCTCCAGAGACATGGCTATCTCGGAGGCAGGCCTTGCGAGCCGCGAGGCGTTACAGGACTCCCCCAGCTTTGAGCAGTTAGTCAAAGAGCAGGCGGAAGCCTGGCGGCATCTATGGCAGCGCTTTGACTTGGAGCTGGAAACCCGGGAAAACGACTCACAATTATTGCCCGCTCAGGCGTTGCACTTGCATATCTTTCACATTCTGCAAACGGTTTCCCTACATTCAATTGATTTGGATACAGGTATTCCACCCCGTGGCTGGACGGGGGAAACCTATCAGGGGCATATTTTCTGGGATGAACTATTTGCCTTTCCCTTTCTAACGCTGCATAGTCCTGGGATTACAACGGCAGCCCTCAAATACCGGTATCGCCGTCTCCCTGAAGCTAGAAAGCTGGCGGCGTCACTGGGCGTTCGCGGTGCATTGTTCCCCTGGCAAAGCGGCAGCAATGGACGGGAAGAAACCCCCAAATACGTCTGGGATGTGCATCGCAAAATCTGGCGGCCTGATTACACGTACCTGCAAATGCACGTCAATTCCGCCATTGCCTACAACATCTGGCAATACTATCAAATCACCGGCAATCTGGATTTTCTGTTCCGTTACGGTGCGGAAATACTACTGGAAATTGCCCGGTTCTGGGGGGATTTTTGCCAATACAACCCGGTCCGGGATCGTTATGAGATTCACGGCGTGGTCGGACCGGATGAATACCACATGGCTTATCCAGATGCCCATCGTCCGGGCATCAACAATAACGCCTATACCAATGTCATGGCAGTCTGGGTGTTGTGCCGGGCCATCGAGCTCTTGTCCCAGTTACCAACCGATCACCGCGACGAACTCTGCGAGCGACTCAATCTGACGGACACCGAAATTCAGCGCTGGGAGGAAATCAGCAGAAAAATGTTTGTTCCCTTTCAGCAGGACGGCATTATTAGCCAATTTGAAGGATATGAAAATCTAAAGCCTTTCCCCTGGCGTTGCGATGGCGGCGTGGATGCCAAAGCCGTCCGGCAAGCGCTCACACAGACACAT
>DATNQC010000433.1:0-11275 GCA_036702885.1 Oculatellaceae cyanobacterium
GCCCGTGTCCGGTACGTGGTGGAAAAGATTGCGGAATTGAAAGGGCTTCCATACGAAACCGTTGCCGAGGCAACCCGGAGAAACGCCCAAAAAGCGTTCGGTTTGCTATGATGAGGTGAGGCGCATAACGCGCATCCTGAACGCAATCATGGGAAATACGGGTTGTGTTGATCGTATTGCCATCCACGCCGACAACAGAAAACGCCAGCCAATGGCTGACGGAGCAAGGAATTGCGCATCAGGTGATTCCCATTCCGGAATCCTTGGGCTACAAAACCGGCTCTGATATCGCCATTTATGTTGACAGTGCAGAGCATACCGATGTGCCGATGGCTTTAACCAAGGCACGCTTTATTGTCATGCGCGTATTCAAGGACTTTAAGCTGTGAAGTCGGAACAGGTCGGGAGCAGAGCAGTTTTTAAACACCGGCTCGGCATTATTGCCGGGTTTTGCGCCTGTATCCTACTTGTCTTGAGCGGCTGTGGCACATCCAATACGACAAAAGATTCCGTTACACTGGAGTTCTGGACGCTACAGATGGACGCCTTTAAAGATACACTGCAGCCTATGTTTGCAGAATACGAGCGGCAGCATCCCGGCGTCCGCATCCATTGGGTGGATGTCCCCTTTTCCGAAGGCCCCAAGCGGGTGCTAACCGCCATGATGAGTAGCCATGTCCCGGATGTCGTGAACCTGAATCCAGATTTTTCCGCGATTCTCGCCAACCGGCAAGCGCTTGTCGATATGCAGCATGCCCTCCCTGAGGAAGCCATCCAGAAATATCTCCCGGTTGCCTGGGAGGCCGCCACCTTACAAAAAGCAGACGGCAACCAGATCACATTTGGACTACCCTGGTACATTACGTCCAGTGTCACGCTGTATAACCAGGCGATTCTAAAGAAAGCGGGGCTATCCCAGCCACCATCCACGTTTCAGGAATTACCCGCATTCGCTGAAACAATTCGGAAAAAAACCGGCGCCTATGGCCTGATGCCGATGATTGCGGATGGCGGCAATTTCCTGAAGGAACTACAAAAGATGGGCATTCCGCTCTATAACGAACGGGGCCGAGCCAGCTTTGCAACACCTCGCGCAGTGGAACTACTGGCGCGTTACGTGAGGATGTACCGTGACGGCGTGGTGCCTAAAGAATCTATTACAGAGGGACACCAGGCCGCCGTCGGCAGGTATCAGGCGGGGACGCTTGCCATGTTTTCCGTAGGACCAAATTTCCTGAAAATCGTCAAGGAAAACGCACCACAGGTTTATGAACAAACCGGCATCGCCCCTCAGTTCCCCAGAGATGCGCGGTTCAAGGACTTTTCCATGATGGTGCTGGTTGTCCCCAGAAAAAGCGCCCATCCGAAAGAAGCCGTTGAATTTGCAGCCTTTATCACCAATGCCCGCAACCAACTGGCATTGGCGAAAGCAGCTCCTGTGCTACCTTCCATCACGGAAGCACTGGCTGACTCGTATTTTACTGAAGCAGCCGCTGGCGATCGCATGGCTTTGGGCCGGAAAATCAGCGCCGCCCAATTGGTGCAGGCCAAGGAAGCCTATCGAATTCAACCGAATCAGAATGCCATCAACGAGCGCATCAGTTACCATGTACAAATGGCGCTATTGGGAAGGCTTAGCCCGGAAACGGCGCTACAACAGGCCCAACAGCAGATTAATCAGATTCTGGAAACGGAATTTTAAAGATGTCCGCCAAACTTCAGTCCGAACATTTCCACTCCCCGCCCGATACGTTCTTGGAACACCCCTTCATCGTCGGAGGAAGCGAACACCTGGGTGTGACAGGAAATATACGCCCCGTCTACTTCCCTGGCGATCAAGCAACACTGGTTGGCAGCCATCATCAGGCCGAAGCACTGCATGTGGAACTCATCGAACGCGCTGCTGAACAAGGGTTTCAAGCGTTCCGGAAAACCAGACCGTCTGAGCGGGTTCGCATTCTGGAGCGCTTAACAGAACTGCTTGAGCAGCACCGGAAACGGCTGGCCGAGCTCATCACCTGGGAATCTGGAAAACCCATTCAGCTATCCGAGCAGGAGATGGAGCGCGCCATCCGGCTTTGCCGGGATTACGCAGCAGAAGCAGCCCGGAACACGGGAATCCTGCTCAACGTGGATGACCGAATGGCTGAAATCCGACATTTCCCCATTGGCCCGGTCCTAGCCATTACGCCCTATAATTTCCCGGTGAATTTAGTCTTGCATAAGCTAGCGCCCGCCATTGCCGCCGGATGCTCAATTACCATCAAGCCCGCAGTGCAAACGCCTTTAACAGCGCTCACCATTGGGAAACTAGCCGTTGAGGCCGGATATGACGCCATCAGCGTGGTCCCCATGCCCAATGAAGTATGCGAAAGTCTGGTCCGTTCGGAAACGTTCAAAAAATTCTCCTTTACGGGCAGTGCGTCCGTCGGTTGGATGCTCCGACAGGTTGCGGGCATGAAGCCCGTCACCCTGGAGCTAGGCGGCAATGCAGCGCTGATTATTGACGACTTGCCGGAAGGCTCCGCTACAGAAACAGCCTACCGTGCCGCGTTCGGCGCATTCGCCAATGCCGGACAGTCCTGTATCTCGGTTCAACGAATCTTTCTAAACGAAGCGCTGCGAGAACCCTTCATGGCGGCCTTCGTGGCTGCGGCACGCGCCATGAGAGTCGGAGATCCCTTCCGGCACGATACCGAAATTGGTCCCATGATTTCCATTGATGCTGTCCAGCGTGCCCGAAGCGTCATCAAGGAAGCACTGAGAGCAGGCGCCAACGTGGTTTATGGTGGCAACACCTATAACGTGTTCACCATGAATCCCACGATTCTGGATCGGACCACGCCGGATATGGCGGTGAATGCCGAAGAAGTGTTTGCGCCTATTGTAACGGTCACAACATACCAGCATTATGAAGATGCACTGGCGATGGCTAACCACTCAAAATACGGCCTACATGCCGGTGTTTACACATCCGATGCGAAAAAGGCCGAATTGGCGTATGAAACGCTGGACGTTGGCGGCGTGATCATTAATGATATCCCGGGCTACCGTTCGGATTTGCTCCCTTATGGTGGAGTCAAGGCCTCTGGTTTGGGGAGGGAGGGCGTACTTGCCGGCATTGCGGAATATTCCTATTCCAAAACTCTCATTCGGAAAGAAGCTCAGCCTTAAGGAATTTGAGTCTGCAAAACCAGGAAGTGTTCATTCTGGTATACGACCGGCAATGCAGAGGGCTGCGTCATTTCGCTCCGTTTGAGCACCATAAAATCAATGCCATATTTTTTAGCGATTGCCAGACGTTGCTCGTCACGCCACTGATAATACACCTGCCGGACATCCCGGGTCAGCTTTGCAAAGCCCTTGCCCGAGGGAAATGTATTTAAATACGGTTGAAGCGGAAGATTAAATTCCGCAAAGCGCTGCATCCCCTTTTCAAAAACAACCGGGTTGGAATCATAGAGCCATCCCGAATAGAGCCATTCACGGACATTTCCAAAGGAATTTCGCAGAGAAAAATCCCTCCAGCCATAATAGATCGTCGGATCCACCATAAATAAGGCGGTCTCGGGCGTTTTCGAACGCGCCCATAACTGTGCTTCCTTATAGGACCGTGCTTCAGGATAGTACTTCGGTCTTAGCATTTTGTGGTTTACAGCTTGAGCCCCCAATAGTCCACAACAAAGAATGAAAATCGCAAGAACAGGCTTTAAAAGTGCATATTTCCACTTTTTCTCCAAAAGGTGCAAGAGGCCCGTTGCCGCAATAATACCCAACGCAACGTACAAAAAGGGAAAATCACCCAAATACGTGGGACCAAACCAGCGGGTCCATCCGACAAGCAGATAGAGAAGCCCTAATAACACTATCCCCACAGAAGCCCCCAGCAAAATGAACAACCTTTTATCGCGCAGCCCTACTTTTAGCTCCTTTAAACAGGAGGAAACCACCAGCAAAATAGCCCACACCACTGGGAAACCAGGATCCAGGAACATCGGTACGACCATCAACACGATAATCAGCGCTTTACGCCAAAACGGTGTTGAAGATTCCTCGATCTCAGATATAAAGCCATAGGACAGAAACGCCAAGCCAAACAGAATCAGCAGATCATCCGCACGATGCAGAGCCAGTTTAATAAAGATGGGACTTGGCGGAGCGAAAGAAAAAACAAGTCCGGCCAGTGTCAGGGTCAGAGCGCCTGCCAACCCGGCCAACAGCCTGCTATCCAAGTCCTGCCAAGGCTTTTTCTTCAACCAGTAATAGGTCAGCATTAACAGCATTGCACAATAGGAGAACAGGCATCGACTTGCATTCAGCGTAAATAACCCACTGGAAAAAGGATACCAATGGGACGAATTCAGCCGTGTCAAACAATACCACCAGTGTTCTGGAATGGATTGGGTAACCTGTGCGGTGGTATGGGACTGATAGGCTGTCAGAAACCAAGGGGCAGCTAACAAGACGGGTAATAGGGTCACGCACAACCAGGAGCGTATCGGATATTGCTTCCCGCGAGGCAGCATGGACGCCAAGACAAAGAAAATGCCCGTCACGCCATAAATAGGGTGCACCGCCAATGAGGCAGCCAACAACAAGCCCGCCAGAACAAAACGATTTTTAAACGCCAGTAAAATTGCGAAAATACGGAGGACATCCGCAATGTTATAAAACTGCCCCACAAAGAAAGGATGGGCAAAGCGGGATAGGCTCATATCCCTTGCAAAACTTCCCACCAGCCAGACAACCATGAGCAGATAAACAGAGGTAGATGCCTGTGGAAATAAGGTTCGAATTATCGCAATACCGGCAAACGCAACCAGAAAGATTTCAAGGCAAACAACCAGGGGATATAAGGCTTCCGGTAGAATTTGAAATGCCTGGAATAGAATCGGGTAAACTCGCAGGAAAATGGATTTATCGTACTGCTCAATCCCGCTGACAAAGTTATTTTGAAATAGGGCAGGGTTTACGAACTTATACGTCCAAGCGACTGGCGTAAATCCCCGATAGGCAATCAATAAGTCATAATGCCGAAGCTGAATGAAGCAGGCCAACAGCAGAAAAGCAAGAATCAAAAAAAATGCTGGCTTTTTTAATTTCCTCATCACTTTTTGCCTTCCTCACATCAGTCGGCTAATGTTTCATACAGCTCAATCAGGCGTTCCTGCTCTTTTTCCCAGCATAATTCCAGTTTGGCTTGCTTGATATTTCTTTTGCAATCCTCATAAAACGAGGTATCGGTCACCATCCGGCGAATGGTTTGCGCAATATTGCCAGCTGAATCAATATCATAATTGAGGCCAACTCGATACTGTTCAACCAATCGTGCGGAATCCGGGAAGTTAGGGTTCACAAGCGGCAACCCGGCCTGAATATACTCAAACAACTTATTTGGTAGAGAGAAATAATATGATTCATGAATATTTAAGGTGGAAACGACCCCAATATCCGCCGAAGCCGTCCATTTTAGATACTCATCCGAATAGACCCCTTCTTTATACAAAAGTCGGCCAGAAGGAGCTCTACACTCCAATTGCTGCATATACCACTGCTTTCGAACTGGTCCCATCAGGACAAAATAAACCGGCAGGTCGTTGAGCTGCCGAAGAGCCCCCAAAATCCGATCAACACCTCGATTAGGATCAACACCTCCTTGATATAGCAATACTTTTGCATCAGGCGGTAAATCAAAATGCTCATGAAACAACCGTCGAGGAGGTTGTACATTCGAATCAAGCAGATAATAAGGCATATTTCTAACCAGAACAATCTGATTCTTATGGTTAGATTTCACTTGTAGCCTCTCACAAATGGAAGGACTGACTGCAATTACAGCATCACAGGCATTAAACAAAACATCCTGAGTCTTCCAAATTCTTTGCCAATACCGAACTTTCGACTTTCTCACCTTAACAGAACCAGTATCGCTGTAAGGATTTTTAAATTGCTGAATTTTATAGGGAATCCAAGCATCCCAATACTCATGGGAATCATAAATTAAACGCGCACCTGTCAATAATTTCAAAAGATACCCATACAGTAAAAATCGAACGTCATGAACATGGATAATATCGATTTTGGAGCAGATTTGACGAATTTTGAACAGGAGCACGCTTCCTAAAACGCAACTTTTGCTTCTGTAAAGGGCAAAAGTTGCTTCGTCAACAATGCGATAAACTTTGATCCCATCAATAACTTCAAATTCTGGTGCTTGCGCCGGAGAATTTTTCTGTAATTTAGTGGCAAAGATGTAAACGTCATACCCTGCCTCTTGCAAGCTCTTTGCTTCCCGTTTAACGCGGTTATCCCGCAAAAAGGGATTATCCAAGAGCATGCAGACGTTTTTTCGTTTTTGCTTAGTTCTGAACAGAAGCCGTCTCCTTTTCTACTTCAGATAGGCCCAGAGATAGGGTTTCCAACTGTTCCAAAAATATCTGGCTGGTAACGTACCGCCACAAGAGGCATTCGTCATTCAAATTCAGTTTGTGATTCTTTTTCAGTTTTTCCCAAGCGACACATAAATTTTTCTGAGTCTTTTCAGAAATCATCTGAAGCAGCATATTGTCTTGCAGAAAGTACGCTTCCACCTCACCCGCAACTTCAGGAGCGACAAACCCGGTTTTGATAGGCAGATGGCAACTCGTCTTATCCTGAGGTTCAAGCGCAACAACAGATATGCCTTTGACCGTTTCAGCCAATAACCACTTTGTTTGGGCATCCCGAATCTTAAACTGATGCGGCAATGAAAACACATGCGCCACCAGCCGATGATCCAGGTACGGAGATCTGGCCTCTAGCGAAAATGTCACAGAATTCCGATCAGCATAATGAAGCCAATCCGGCAAGTCCAAAAAAAGCGCCTCCAACAGCCGTGTGTTTAAATCATCGCCCGGCAATTCAAACAGGCCATCCAAGGCTGAAGTCGTGTACCGCTTCTTCTGGAAAGAAGCATCTTTTTTCACCCACCGGTATAATTGGCACAAATTCGGCTGTTTCTCACCGGTTCTTTTCTGAATGGCCTTCGCCGCTTTTTTATAACTCAGTAAACGACTAATCGTAGGCTTGCTAATAAAATCGCGGGCATGCGCCAGTATGCTTGCTGAAAAATACGAAGCACCTCCGCCCAAAACTTCGTCAGCACCCTGTCCATTCAGGACAACAGCGACTTTTCCCTGGGCTAATTCCATTGTGGTTCTTTGTGACACAACGGCCGGCCCCCCCATGGGGCTATCCTGCTCCCACACGCAGCGCCGCATGAAATCCAGGAAATTAGGAAAAGCGGCATTCTGCTCCGAATCTGACACATCGAAATCACTGCAGGAAAATGCAGGCAATGGGCCATCGCTCAGTTCAGCAGCTAGCCCTGCAATTACCGCACCGTCAATACCGTCCTCTATGCAAACACCAACTGGCACGTCACTTCGAAGGTTGACTCGAATAGAATCTTTGAGGAGATTTTGAAATTCAGAAAGTGTTTCTGCATCACTCGGCATGCGCTCGCTTGGGAGAGGCTGCCAAACCCAATAGCGAAACTGCTTGGGCGAGATGCCAGGCTTGGCAAAAAAGTAGTGTCCTGGCAACAAATTATATAAGCCTTGATAGAATGTTTCTTGATATGCAGCAAAATTTCCCTGTTCAATAAAATTAATTAAAAAAGGAAGGTTTGGCTTTTTAAACTCTGGGAAGGTATGAATAATACTTTTAGCCTCACTCGCAAATACCAGGTCTCCATTTTCACGTTGGCCATATATAAAAGGCTTTATTCCGAAACGATCTCGTGCCGCAAAAATCTGGCCACTTCGCGCATCAAAAAGTACAAATGCCCACATCCCGTTAAATCGATTTAAACAATCCGGCCCCCACTGATCGTAAGCTTTAAGGATGACTTCCGTATCGCTGTGCGTCCGGAACGTATGCCCCAGTGCAATTAATTCTTCTCGCAACTCCAGATAATTATAAATTTTCCCGTCAAAAGTAATCGTATAACCAAGCTCTGGATCTTCCATTGGTTGTTTGGATCGGGCATCCAAATCAATAATGCGCAACCGGGCATGTCCTAGTGCAATCCCTGGATGGAACGCCACGTCTTGCGCATCCGGACCGCGGTGGCGCAAATGCTTCACCATGTTCCAAACAAGCGCGCGTTCCGGAGTCCGAGAAGAATCTGTACAAAAATACCCGGCAATTCCACACATGCACGCTTCACCTTAAAAAATAATCAAAAAATATTTAATCGCTCTCAAAATAGATTTTTTACAAGCCAATCGCTGCGGAAAGTCAGTAGAAGTACATACTGGCGACGAGAATCGTATCAGAATGACATGCCATGGTCAACGTTATACACACCCCTCACCCTAAAAGGAAAGGTCAATCGCTTAATCAGCAACCCAACGCCAAATAAATGTCAAACACACCTTCCCAGCCGAGGAGATGACGGCTTAACCTGGTGAACTCAACCTTGCAACGACTTACCCGGCGCTGACTTGCTCATCGCTTAACGTCTTTTTACCCTCAGCAAGCGCAATATCCTCTAACGCTTCATCAAATGTCTGAATGTTCTCCCGATTCATCGGAATATGGTTAAACACCCCAAACTGATTAAGGGTTTCGCGCACTTCGTGGGTCAAGTTCACCAGGTACACAATGCTGCCTTTTTCAGTGAGTTTCTGAATCGCATCCTCCAGCGCATAAACCCCAGATTGATCCACCAACGGGACCGTCGCAAGGTGCAGAATGACATAACGATATCCATACATCTTGGGCAGCACGTCATTAAAATTCTTCACTTCACCAAAGAACAATGGGCCATTAAATTGGTAAACGTACGTTTTCTCCAGCGCAGAAGGAGGAACAATATCCTCACGTCCGCCATACCACTTGTCAATCCATCGCTTCAGACCTCCATGCTTAGAAAATTGAGTATCACTCAGCTTTTTCATAAACAGGAAGCTTGCAAGCGCCATACCAATCCCCACGGCAATAATGAGGTCCGCAAAAACCGTGAGGAACAGCACCGTCAGCATAACGGCAATATCGGACTTGGGAGCCTGCCATAAACTCCGAAGGCTGCGATAATCCATAATGGAGATTCCGATAAAAATCAAAATCCCCGCCAAGCAGGCCAGAGGAATTTGCTCGACCAACCTGCTCAGCCCCAAGACAATGGATAACAGGATCAATCCGTGGATAATTCCGGAAAGATACGTTCTACCGCCACTTTTAATGTTAATCAGCGTGCGCATATTGGCGCCTGCGCCCGGTAAGCCGCCAATCAAGCCTGATACCGCATTGCCAATCCCTTGCCCGATTAATTCCAGCGTGGTGTTATGGCGGATATTCAACACGCGGTCCACCATCACTGACGCCAAAAGCGCATCAATAGAGCCCAGTAGCGCCAAAACAACCGCCGTATGCATCACCAGTGGCAGTTCAGAAAGACGCAGGGTCGGGATATGCAACTCCGGCAACCCTGTTGGAACCCCTTCAATACGGGGAATATCCAAGCCTAACAGATAAGCCAGCCCCGTGCCCACCACCAAAGCCACCAATGGGGACGGAACAAACTTGACAAAGCGTGGAAGCAGATAAATAACAGCCAAAGTGGCCAGTCCAATCAGCAGGGTTTGGGGATTCGCACTTGTAATTGCCTTTGGCAGGGCCACTAAAGCAGCAAAAGGCTTACTAACGCCCGGATGGCCAAGCAACGGAAGTACTTGAAGGCTGATAATGATAACCCCGATACCCGTCATAAAGCCAGAGATAACGGGATAAGGGATATAGTGAATAATCTGCCCGCCACGCAAAACACCAAGAATCACTTGAAAGAAGCCGGCGATAATGATGGCCGTGAACAGGATATTGGGGTTATGGCCCATATCTGCTGCTGTTGCAATCATTCCGGCAGAAACAACCGTCATGGGACCGGTCGGGCCTGAAATCTGTCCGGGTGTTCCACCAAACATCGCAGCAAAAATACCGCAGGCAATGGCACCATAAACACCAGCAGCAGCGCCCATGCCGGAAACCTCCCCAAAAGCCAGGGCCAATGGCAGGGCCACAACAGCAGCCACAATCCCCCCGGTCAAATCGCCAGGGATATTCGACAAGTATCGCCGTCTGATAATCGCAGCAATGTTAGCCATTCACGCCACCTATCTCCACTTTGAGGACACACTAACCATTATCGCAGAGGATGCTCAAACCCATTAAGAGTATTATCATTTAAAAACCAAGGATACTCAAGAGGCTGACTCACCCAGCCACACCTTACCAGTAGTCCCTCGTTCCTTGCGCAAAGAAAGGCTTACAAGAAACAGGCTCCCGCAAAAGCAAGCGTGATTGACAATTCAAGTGAATATTAAGCACACGCATCAACTTTTGCTAGCAAACCACAAAGCCCAGAATTTAGATTCAAAACCTGAAAATAAAAAATTTGTTTCTTTTCATGAGCCCTCAAAGCGGTATATGATGGAATTCACAATCAATTAGGAGAAGCGTCCTTTGTCACAGAAGCGTTTAGAAATTCAATCTTCGCTGCGGGATGCTTTTGGGGTGTTGAGGAAGCGTTCCGACGTGTTTCAGGGGGTGTTTCCACGCGAGTCGGCTACACAGGCGGCCATACCGAAAACCCAACTTACAAACAGGTTTGTACGGATACAACAGGTCATGCCGAAGCCGTAGAAGTCACTTTTGACCCGGCGCGTATTTCTTATGAACAATTACTAGATATTTTTTGGCAAATTCATGACCCTACACAATTGAATCGCCAAGGGCCGGACATTGGCACCCAATACCGTTCTGCCATTTTTTTCACGACGGTCCAACAAGAAGCGGCGGCTAAAAAGGCTTTACAAAGCCTTTTGCAAGAGGGGAGACAGATTGTTACAACAATCCTGCCCGCCACCCACTTTTACCAGGCCGAGGATTACCATCAGCAATATGCGGCAAAAAACGGACTCCATTGCAATTTAACATTTCCGCATCATTAAGCAGTTGACATTCAAAACTATTTTGAATACCCTAAATTACCCATGATTCATAGTGGGATTTTCAATAGTCCATTTGGCTAGCATCGGCTGTGAAAGCCTTTGTTATTGGCTCTCCCGCGCTCATCGTTGTACATACCGCTAAAATCGCTTTCGCTGTTTGGCTCAAACAACTGAATGTTGTCTGCCTCTCCCAGCTTCTAAATTGAAGGAGAAAATTGTGTCGCTCCAAGTGCCCCAATCAGCATCCAGCACCTCCCAACACTTTGCAGCCCAAGGCCCAAAGA
>DATNQC010000161.1:0-4320 GCA_036702885.1 Oculatellaceae cyanobacterium
ATCATATTCATTGTGGGAGGACCTTTGGGACTGTCATCAACGGTATTAGGGCAATGCCACTGGACTGTTTCGCTTTCCCGGATGACATTCCCTCACCCAATGGTCCGGTTGATCCTATTGGAGCAATTGTACCGCGCATTCAAAATCCGTCGTGGAGAGCCTTACCACAAATAAAACAAATTAAAATTCACCCTAAAGACTTCGGTTGATCCGCCGATAAGGTTTTCGGGAAGGAATTCGTGCGGCCTTGTGTGGTGTTTGCTTGGGTTGCGCGGAAGTGGCCAAGAAGCGTAAGAAGATAAGCCGGGTGTAGAGCGATGAGTGACGTCAAAAAGATAAAAAAGATGGTGATGGTGGATGTCTGCCATACCCAATCCCTGGGCGAACAAGAGCCGTTTGAGGTGGAAGAGGAGGCGTTAGGCTCACTCTATCAGGTGGATAAAGATACCTATATCCTGGCTTACGATAGTATGATCCAGGAAAAGAAAGTTACGACCACCATCAAGGTCTCAAAAAATACGGTGTCTATCGTTAAAATTGGTGATGTTCACAGCCGGCAGACTTTTTCGCCCAGCGAATGGTACGCAAGCCAATATTTTTATGGTGGCTCTTCCCTGGTTTTCCGCAACTTCACGAAAAAACTGGATTATGCACTGACGCCAGACGGCGGGATTATCGAAATCCTATATGAACTGTGGAGCGGGGATACGCATTTAGGTTACTTCAACCTGGAATTGTTTATCCGCTAAAGAGCTGTCCAAGAGGCTTAATCGTCCCGTTGAGCACTGCTGCTAACGGGTTTGTCATCCGATTGAAGCCGGTTGAACGGCACGGGGGATTCAATCGTCACGCTTACGATGCGCGGACCGTCCACTTCACCGACGACAAATTTCAAATCTTCAAAGGACGCTTCATCTCCGGGTTCAGGCTCACGTCCCAAGGCGCCAAAGACATAGCCGCCCACGGTCTTGAAGTCATCAAACGGCAACGCCAGATTTAATTGCTCATTGAGATCCTCAATTTCAAAACGCCCGTTGACCATTACTTTATTCGGGCTGAGGTAGGTGAACATGGGCTCCTCTTCTTCATGTTCATCCCAAATTTCGCCAATAATTTCCTCAATCACGTCTTCGACCGTCACCAGACCAGCAAAGCCACCGTGCTCGTCTGCCACCGCGGCGATCCGAATCTTGTTACGCCGGAAATCTTCTAGCAGATCGCTGACCGGCTTGGTTTCCGGGTAAATGTCGATCTCCCGGACAATCTCGGAAAGCGGCGTGTCCAGCTTCCCTTGCCGGATCTTTTCAAAGACATCGCGGGAATGGACCAGCCCGACCAGATCGTCTACGTTTTCATTGAAAACCGGCAAGCGGGAATGACCGCTTTCAATGATTAAATCAGCCACTTCGCTCAGTGGCGTTTTGATTTCCACGGCATCTACGTCGGTTCGGGGGACCATGATGTCTCGAACGGTGGCCTCAGTAAATTCATAGACGTTTTTCAGCAGGTTCTCGTGTCGGGCGTCAAGCACGCCTTCGGCTCGACCCTGTTCAATCAAGGCAAAGAACTTCTCGTTCCATTCGATCTCGGATTCATCGGCCAGCACTTCCACAAACACCTGATTCACGTTCTGGATGCGCTGCTGGACTTTCTCCTTGATGCGTTCCGTCAGGTCATCCACATCTTTCACCAGGGTGTAAGGGTCCACTTGGACCTGAAGGTGAACAGTCAAGCCGGCCAGGCCGTGATCGACGGTTTTAAGATCCAAGACTTCCGAGACGCCATTCATGCTGGTGACCAGTTCGGAAATCCGCTTTTCCACGTTAGGAGAGGCGGATGTTTGGGTGAGAATGCCCCGGTTATGGCGAAAAAGATAAATGGCCATGCCGAATAAGGTCAAACCAATAACGATAGAGGTTAATGAATCTGGCCAATGGGCGACTGTTTGAGGAAATAACCCCCATTGCACGCCAAAGTGAGAGAAAGTGATGGCGATCAGAGCCAGGAAAGCGCCAAGGAGCGCGATATTGTCTTCATAAAAGACAAAACGGGTTGTGGGGCTTAAAACCTGCCGGATGTTTCGAAAAGCCATCAAAATGGCCTGTAATGGGTTGCCAGCCTGCAATTGCAGCTCTGCCAGAACAGCATCAGCCGCTCGCTTGACGGCAAAGGCTTCCAAAAAGATGCTGATCAGCAAAATGCTTGCGGAAAATGCAAAACCTTGCCCAGTTTGATCCAAACCTCCCGGATGCATGAGGTGTTTCACACCCTCAGACACCGCCCAGACGGAGGTAATGCACAAGAATACGCAGGCTGCCAGTGCCCAAACGTTGGCTTCCAGGCCGTAACCAAACGGGTGGGTGCGATCCGGCGGACGGCGGCTGAACTGATTCCCTAGAATCAGGGCAATGCTGTTTACCGCGTCTCCAAAAGAGTGCAAGCTTTCACTGAAAACCGATGGGCTTCGGGAAACCATCCAGGCAAACAGCTTAATTGCGCCAATGCCCAGATTGACTAGGAAAGCAACCCAAAGCGAAGCAGTTGCATGATGGAATGCATGATCCCTTGGGCCGATAAAGGTAGGTGTCGTTCCCGTGGCTACGGAACCGATACTACCCGGAGGTTCATTTATATCCATGGAGGCCAATTGGGATACCGATTAATTGACTTTCAAAGGTAGCCGGCTTTCGTAGGAAAACCGTGTGAAGGGTATCGAACCGATTCATTAAACCTTTAGCATACGCCAGTGCATACACCATTGTTTTGCACGGTCAATCCCAATCCTATTATATCAGTAAAGCCATTTTCTCTGAAAAACCAACGACTCGGAAATGCTTTAAGCGGGCTTGGACGTTTCGTCAGTCGGCGTTGCCGCATCAGGAACTGATGTGGCTAAATTCTCTTCGGTATCTGATGTGAGCGGGAGCGGCTCTAAATCTGCTAAAAACGTTTCGTTGCCGAGATCGGTCAATGTTGAAGTATTGGTTTCCGGCTTTTGAGAATGATGCACAGCGGTTTTGCCTTGCGGATGCGCAAGGATATCTCCGATCAAATACCCGATGACGCCTGCTACGAATGCGCCAATTAAGCTGAAAATAATGGTTTCAATGATATCGAGGCTTTGCGGTGCATCAAGCGGTTGGGCGGCGATGCTCATTGAGGTGATTTTTGTAAAAAACGGTGGCAGGGCGGTAATCAGAAAAGCGCCGCTTGCACATAACCCTGCGGTTTTAACAGTCAGTTTCATGGCAAATGCTCTTCAGACAAGTGCATTACGAAGCCTCCAGGCTCAGCTGGTGGAGATCGATTCGAACGACGCCGACGGCGGTCACCTTAACGCTCGGCCCGATTTCATTGTAAGAGAGCACCGCTATTTGAGGGAACATCCGCTCAATCAAACGACGGAAAGGTGCGCGGAGCCGCGCGTTACATAAAATGACCGGCTGGACGCCCTGGGTGCTCATTGCGCGTTCAATTTCCTGGCTCAGCGTCTGAAACAGCTTTTGGGTGAACATTGGTCCAATGGCCAGGGCTTGTCCGTCCTGGGAGAGCCCTTGTGCCAGGTGCTCTTCAACCGCAGGATCCATCGTGATGGCTGGCAGTTCACCAGTTTCAGGGTTTTGATGCTGTTTGCAGATGCTGCGGGAAAGCGCCATGCGCACCTGCTCGGTGAGATAATCCGGATCTTTGCTCACTCGGCAATGGTAGCCCAGCGCTTCCAGGATCGTAACCATATCCCGGATGGAAACCTTTTCTCGTAGCAGGTTTTGCAGAATGATCTGCACTTCCGCCTCGGTGAGCGTATCGGGAATTAAATCGCTGACCAGGCTTTCATTGGTCTTTTTGACATTATTTAGAAGGTTCTGCACGTCGCTTCGGCTCAGGATGTCTGCGGCGTGCTTCTTGATAATTTCTGTTAGGTGCGTGGAAACAACGGCGGAAGCGCTGACAACCGTATAGCCTGCCACTTCGGCAGCTTCGCGATCTTCCGGCTCAATCCAGAGCGCAGGCAGGCCAAAGGCTGGTTCTCGAGTTTCAATGCCCTCAATGAGTTCTGTAATGTCTGGATCAGTACTCATGGCGAGCCACAGATCCGCCATGACTTCACCCGTTTCAATGGTGACGCCCCGGAGCTTGACGTTGTACTGGTTGGGAGGCAGTTGTAAGTTGTCCCGCACCCGGATGGAAGGCAGTACAAAGCCCAATTCAAGCGCGATTTGCCGGCGAATCTGGGCAATCCGATCCAGTAAATCCCCGCCACTTTCGGCTTCAATCAAGGGTACCAGCCGATAGCCGATTTCCAGCTCCAGTGTTTCCACT
>DATNQC010000185.1:0-6368 GCA_036702885.1 Oculatellaceae cyanobacterium
GAAAGCCGGTGAGTTTTATACGCCACCGGAAGTCTCCGACCTGATTGCCGAACTGCTCGACCCGCAACCGGGCGACACCATTTGCGACCCGGCCTGCGGTTCCGGCTCTCTGCTGATGAAGTGCGGGCGCAAAATTGTGGCCAACCACGGCAGCAAGCATTACGCCCTCTACGGCCAGGAAGCGATCGGCTCCACCTGGTCACTGGCCAAAATGAATATGTTTCTGCACGGCGAGGACAACCACAAAATCGAATGGGGCGACACCATCCGCAACCCCAAATTGCTGGATAAAAACGGCAACCTGATGCTGTTCGACATAGTCACCGCCAACCCGCCATTCAGCTTGGACAAATGGGGGTATGAAGACGCGGAACACGATAAATTCGGCCGCTTCCGCCGCGGCCTGCCGCCCAAAACCAAAGGCGACTACGCCTTTATCCTGCATATGATCGAAACTCTAAAGCCCAAAACCGGCAGGATGGGCGTAGTAGTGCCCCACGGCGTACTCTTTCGCGGCTCCAGCGAAGGCAAAATCCGTCAGCAACTGATCGAAGAAAACCTGCTCGATGCCGTAATCGGCCTGCCGGAAAAACTGTTCTACGGCACCGGCATTCCGGCGGCGATTCTGATTTTTAAGAAAAACAAAAGCGACGACAGCGTGATGTTTATCGACGCCAGCCGCGACTTTAAAGCCGGAAAAAACCAGAACCTGCTCAGCGACGACAATATCCGCAAGATTGTGGAAACCTACTTCGCCGGCAACGACGTGGACAAATACGCCTACGTCGCCAGCCTCGATGAAATCAAAGAGAACGACTACAACCTGAACATTCCGCGCTACGTCGATACCTTTGAGGAAGAGGAAGAAATTGATCTGCTGGCTGTGCGTGCTGAGCGGGAGAAATTAAAAGCGCAACTGACCGAGCTGGAAACCGAAATGGCCAAGTACCTGGAGGAGTTGGGTTATGAAACCATTCGCTAAGCTCGATGCCCTTAAAGCCAAGCTGGACGAATACCGTCCGCTGGACAAGGCCGTTACCGCCAGCCTGCACGAAGAACTGGTGCTGCAATGGACGTACCACAGCAACGCGATTGAAGGTAATACCCTCACGCTGAAAGAAACCAAGGTGGCGCTGGAAGGCATCACCATTGGCGGCAAAACCCTGCGCGAACATTTTGAAGCCATCAACCACCGCGATGCCATCCTGATGGTGGAAGAACTGGTTGAAAAGCAGCAGCCACTGGATGAATGGACCATTAAAAACCTGCACCAGCTGGTACTGAAAAATATCGACGCAGACAACGCCGGACGCTACCGCCAAGTGAATGTACTGATTTCCGGTGCCGAACATCGCCCGCCTAGCGCCCTGCAAGTGCCAGAGCTTATGGCGGCCTTCAGCCAATGGTGCAGCAACGAGGCACAGCAACTACACCCAGTTGAACGGGCGGCACGGATACATGGCGAATTTGTAAAAATACACCCCTTTGTCGACGGCAATGGCCGCACCTCGCGTTTGCTGATGAATCTGGAACTGATGAAAGCCGGTTTTCCCGCCACCGTGATTGAAGTGGCCCAACGACTGGATTACTACCAGGCGTTGGACAAAGCCCATTGCAGCGGTGACTACAGCGACTTTATCAATTTGGTGGCCAGAGCTGTGGAGAAAAGCTTTGCCACTTATTGGTGGGCGCTGGGTGTAGAGGCTGACGTTGCCAAGTATCTGGAGGAGTTGGGATATGGTGCCTAATTCATGGATGTCGTGCCACCTTGGCGATTTTATGGAGTTCAAGAATGGGCTTAATGCTGATAAGAGCCAATATGGGTACGGGCTAAAATTCGTTAATGTTATGGATGTTTTTGGTAACGATATCCTTACTGAAGATAAGATTATAGGGCGGGTTAATGTCGCTGAAAGTCAGTTAGAAAGTAACTTGCTTAAGTTTGGAGACGTGTTATTTAATCGCACCTCCGAGACATTTGATGAAATAGCCATGTCAGCAGTTTATCTAGACGATAAACCTGCTGTTTTTGGTGGCTTTGTAATTCGCGCTAGGCCAAGCAATGGAATCCTCTCTCCTGCGTATTCTGTGTATTTATTTCAATCATCCAAGTTTAGAAATCAAGTAATAAAACTTGGACAGGGAGCTGTTCGAGCTAATATAGGGCAAAAAGATTTAGCAAAAGTTAAGGTTTCGCTCCCACCATTACCCGAACAAAAAAAAATCGCCCAAATCCTCTCCACCTGGGATAAGGCCATCACCACCACCGAACAACTGCTCGCCAACAGCCAGCAACAAAAAAAAGCCCTGATGCAACAACTGCTCACCGGCAAAAAGCGCCTATTGGATAAGAATGGGGTTAGGTTTAGTGGGGAGTGGAAACACCAGAGATTAGCAACGCTTTGCACAATAAAAACCGGCAAGAAGGATGTAAACGAAGGTAATCCAGAAGGGAATTACCCTTTTTTCACCTGTGCGAGTGAGCCGACCAAAAGTGATAGCTACTCCTATGACTGCGAAGCGCTTTTGATCGCCGGTAATGGAATGCTTGGAAAAACTCATTATTTCAACGGCAAATTTGAGGCTTACCAGAGAACATATATTCTTTCGGAATTTAATGAGATTGATGTCCCTTTTATTCATCAGTATATCCTCTATTGGCTGATGCGAGATATAGATCGAGAAAAACAACATGGCGCGATGCCGTATATTAAGCTCGGCCTCCTTCAGAATTTCAAAGTGCTTTCACCCTGTATCGCAGAACAGCAAAAAATCGCCGCCGTACTGTCCACCGCCGATCGGGAAATTTCTTCTTTGCAACAAAAGCTGGATGCCTTAAAGCAAGAGAAAAAGGCCCTAATGCAGCAGCTATTAACAGGAAAACGAAGGGTAAAAGTCGACAACTAAGGAGGCCATCATGTCGGTTCGGATATATTTGCAGCGACGAGACGAGGGATATAGAGACTCGGTTTATGACACAAGTCACACCCGCTAAAAACAAGGAACTTTCAGGCGTATGGCCTGCCTTTGTGCATCCCCAACGCCATTGCATTCAGTTGGTTGTTGGCTATACTTACAGAACGACTCACCCCTTGCAGGGCCATTCAGTTGGTTGTTGCTTGGGGCGGAAAAACCGCCTTCTGGGCGGTTTTTTCATTTCTAGGCCAGGGAAAGTGCTTTGAAAACAATCGTTTATATCGATGGTTATAACCTTTTCTACGGGTGTCTTAAGCACTCCAAGGATAAGTGGCTTGACCTGTACAAGCTCTTTTTCCAACGCATCCTGCATGCACAAAGCCCCTCCTGCCAGCCAGTTTCTCTCAAGTTCTTTACTGCGGATATTCGGGCAAAAATTGCCAGTAATGGCCAAGCCGCTCAGCACGCCCAGCAGGCTTACCATCGAGCATTGATGCAGCTTTACCCGGACTACGTTCGCATCATCAAAGGCTACTACGCGCTCGAGAAGGCTTGTTTGCCCATATACCAGCAACCACCGAATAAAACGGCTAGGGTTGATGTATGGAAACTGGAAGAGAAACAGACCGATGTGAATATAGCGCTGGAAGCTTACCGTGACACGGCAAAGGGACTCGTCCAACAGTTGGTATTTGTATCCAACGATACCGATTTGGCACCTGCGCTTGCCGCCATTCGTGAGGATTTTGCCGATCAGGTAAAAATTGGCGTTGTGCTACCCATACGTAAAAGCACTCATGGACGGCCCGGCAATGAACAGCTAAGCCAATATGCCGACTGGACCCGGCGATATATCACGGATGAAGAATTGGCAGACTGCCAACTCCCAGCAAAGATCTCGACTCAGAAAAAGCCAATCATTAAACCTGAATATTGGTAATGGGCGGAATCCAATAGTGTATGACGAGGGAGACTGGAACCAGGTGCAACTTGTAAAGATTACTTACAAGTTCAATCAAATCCGAGAGGGCAGTTGTTCGGTTTGACCGAACAACTGCCCTCTCGGATTAAAGAAAAAGGAGAATATATGAATCGCCACTTCCAAGATGCTCTCCTGAATGCGTCGCGGACATTCCGTAGTTAGCAGGAGGTTCAAAAATGAATGAATTTACTCCAGCTTCACTGCTTGAGCAGCTGCGTCAGTTAGACGAATGTCCACGCATTGAGGCTAAGCGTGGTAGTGAAATTGGCAGTTCAGTAATGCAAACGGTCTGCGCGCTTGCTAATGAGCCTGGGCTTGGCGGCGGCTACCTTCTATTGGGTGTAAGCGAAGCCGAAGCTGATGCGCCACATCCAAAATTCTATGTGTCTGGAATTGATAACACGGAAAAGCTGCTAAGCGAGCTGCAACTCAACTGCCGGGAACAGTTTGAGCAGGCTGTTCCAATAGAAGCGAAAGCGGTAGAGCTGGAAGGCAAATCCGTAATTTCGGTGTTTGTACCTGAATTGGATCCTGTGGCAAAGCCCTGCACTTTTAAAGGCAAGTTTGACAGCAAGAATAAGCGCAAGACGGGTGTATGGCGACGCGGCCTGAATGGTGATTATGAATGTACTCAGGCAGATATAGAACCGCTACTGTTGGCAAAGACAGGCACCGGTTTTGAACAGGTCGTACTTGCCGAGGCGGAGTGGGATGATCTGGATCCTGCAGCGATTGAGCTCTATCGGAACCTGCGCACAAAAGTCCGCCCCAATGCTGAAGAGCTGAATGTCAGTGATCCCGAAATGCTTCGAGCGCTGAATCTCGTTAAAAAAAGGGGAGAGCAGTGGGTTCCTAATGTGGCTGGATTGCTGTTAATGGGAAAGCCATTGTCGTTACGTCGGCTATTACCTGCTATGCGAGTTGATTATGTGCGTATCGCGGGAACCCAATGGATAGAAGACCCTGAGCAACGTTTTGTCACTACGCTCGATTTGCGAGAACCATTGTTGCGTCTGATTCCAAAACTGGAAAGTGCCATTATTGACGATCTGCCTAAGCATTTTCGTTTGAAAGAAGGTGATTTGCAGCGTTCAGATGAGCCGTTATTACCCTATAAGGTGGTTCGTGAAGCGGTGGTTAATGCGGTAATGCATCGCGACTATTACGTGAACCAACCCATTATGGTTGTGCGTTATAGCAATAGGATTGAAATTCGCAATGCAGGTTACTCACTGAAACCAGAAGCCATACTGGGTGAAATGGGATCAAAATTGCGTAATCCCGTTCTGGCATCTGTCCTGTATGACCTGAATTTTGCTGAAACCAAAGGCTCCGGTATTCGCACCATGCGACGTTTGCTCACCGAAGCCGGTCTTGCGGTTCCGGTGTTTTCCAGCAATGTTCAGGCTAATGAGTTCCACGCCATTTACCTGCTGCACCAATTGCTCGGTGAGGAGCAGTTGCACTGGCTTAAACAGTTTTCTCACCTTCAACTATCAGATAACGAAGCACGAGCGTTGATTCTCGCCAAGGAAACAGGTGCGGTCGATAACGCTGGATTACGTGCAATTACGGGATTGGATACCTTGGCAGCCAGCCAGGTACTTAAACGCCTGCACCATCAGTGCCGTTTATTGAAGCAAGGCGGTGCGGGGCCTGCGACCTACTACCGTTTGGTTGATCAAACAGATTTCCAAGAGTTGCCCCTGTTCTCGAATATCTCAAATACGGGTGACCTCAGCTCAAATACGGGTGACCTCCGCTCAAATACGGGTGACCTCAGCTCAAATACGGGTGACCTCGACCCAGATGCGGTAGAACTGCCAACCGATTTGCAGAAGCACCTTGCAGAACTTACCCCCAAAGCTCGCAGAGATAAGTTATGGCCATTGATCGTTTGGCTATGTGCACTTCGTCCCTATAAGGCCGAACAATTGGCTGTTTTGCTAGCTGGGCGGCAGGTTAAAACGTTGAAAAGTATGCACCTTAACCCCCTGCGAGCACAGGAAGAGTTGATTGGTTATACCCACCCAGAGGTGGCCAATCATCCGGAACAGGCCTACAAAGCGACACCCAAAGGCTTGAACTGGCTGAAGCAGCAAGGGATTAGAGTCGATGAGTGAAGCCTACAGCGCAACATGGCCTGCTTTGGTCAAGAGATTGGCCAAAATGCAACCATCCGGAAATCCCGGATAGTTCGATACACAATGCATACTGAAAGACAACAAGGCGAGCGGGATATCGCCGCCTTGTTGAATTGGCAGAAAGAACGGAATAACAAGGACAAAACGTGACTTACTCCATCCCCAAATTCCAAGAAGAATACAGCGCAAAACTTCCCGCCCTGGCCTTGCTGACGAACCTGGGCTGGTCGTTTCTTTTGCCGGAGCAGGCATTGGCGGCGCGTGACGGCAAAGCGGATCAGGTGGTGTTGCGCCAATTGCTTCGTGCAGAGTTGCAAAAACGCACT
>DATNQC010000208.1:0-2391 GCA_036702885.1 Oculatellaceae cyanobacterium
CATTGGATGTATCCACAATGACTACCCGTTTTCGGGCTTCATCGGCCAGCATTTTGGCGATTTCCCGAAGTCGGGAGGTCTTACCGACGCCCGGACGTCCTAACAACAGGACGCTACGGCCAGACTGAATGATATCCGCAATCGGGTTAATGGTTCCGGTGACCAATTTGCCCACCCGGCAGGTCAGACCGACGATATCGCCCTGACGGTTCCGCATTGCGCTGATCCGGTGCAAGGTTCTTGGGATGCCAGCCCGGTTATCGCTGGTGAAATACCCCATGTGCTTTACGACATGGTGAATTTCCTCCTGGGTGACCTGTTGTGCACCCAGTTCGCGAATTTCCCCCTCGGAGTAGCGCGCCTCTGCGGGGCGACCGAGGTCCATTACGATTTCAATGAGTTCGTCGGTATCGGTTTCCTGTAGCGCGTGCTGGAGCCGTTGCGGCAGGATATCGATAAGAAGCTGGAGATCGGTGGAGATGGTTTTGCCCTCGAATAAAACGGAATGTAGTTTGGGTGATGAAAACACAGGTTCGGAAGACCGTGACGCCTTGTTAAACTGCGCAGACTTTTTCAGGATGCGTCCCCTTTCGCTTTTGGACCCTCTTAATAAAACCCTGGACACATTATAACGCATTTTAAATTGAGCTGGGAAGCCGGTGGGAAGCGGTCTTGTTTACACTTTCCCCATCTGTTCAGACCATTTTTAAAAATGGTGAACAAAATGTCCCGTGCTGGCAGGCGTTTCCCCTAGATGGATTGCCAAGATGCTGGAAATAGCGCCAGTTTTTGCTGCGCTAGGCTGCGATTGTTTGCAGTGAACCACGATGTGTGAAATGAACCAGTTGGAGTTTTGATTTCTCGCTGTTTTTTCAAAAGTCCAATAAAGCTGGATGTGCTATTTCCTAAACGCCAAGATTCTTGCCATCAGCCAATTTAGTTTTGCAATATTTCGATGTGAACGCGTGTAACGTGTTTTAACGTTGGCTTAAATGCGTGTCCTGCTTAAAGTGCTGTGCAATTGCCACATCGGAAAAAAGCGTTTGCGCTAGAATCCGGCTGAACTGCATGGCCCCTTTAGGGGTCAGGTGGCGCGGATCTGCAAACAGGGCCGGATCAATCGCTGAGGGAAGTTGTTCGTTCAGGTTCAGAATCGGGATAGACTCCTGCTGCGCCAATTGGTTTAGGCCGGCAAGATATTCTTTTCCAAGCGGGGACTGGAATAATATCTTTGAAAATTCGGGGTGCTGCGGCCAGGAAACCAGAACAACAGGGATGTGCTGCGCCTTGCAATAGGCAATCAGCAGGCGCAGCTTGTCAAAGCGGACGGTTTTCTGGTGATCGATGTAATACGCTTTGGCTTCCTGAACACTGCGGCGTATACCGTCCGGTGTTTTCATATTGGGGCTTTGCATGTAGGGATGCCAGCCTTTTGCCATTAGCGCCTCGCTGATTGGGAAGTCCTCTTCCAGCAGAGGCTCCCGGCTTTTATCCTTGTGGATGAGCTTTGAGATTTTGCTGCTCCCCTTTTCCAGAATGTTTAAGGGAGAAAACGTATGGCGATACTGGTACAGGCTGCTGAATGCGGCCAGGGCCAGTTCTTTTTTGACCTTCCAGGCCAGGTGGGGGTGGCTGAGGAACTCGACAGCCTGGCTAGGGGAGTTTTCAATCAATGTCCGGTAGTAGAGGGCCGGTAGGTAATAGTAATAGCTGTCTACTTCCTGCGTGGAGGGGCTTAGTTCAATCAGAACCAGCTTGGGACGTCCGTATTTCTGGATGTGATAGCGGAGGTACGCGTGCATGATGTCGTACCGGTTATTGGGAAGGCCCAGGTTAAAGCTGTTGATTGCAATAGTGTCGCTGCCCTGAAGGACCTCGCGGGCGGTTTCTTCAAACACGTTGGGGATAAATCCGTTATTGGTCTGAGAAGTCCCTAAAAAGAGCACGTTCAGCTTTTGGGGATCCTGCTGGGCCATTAATGACAGCTTTTTAGGCAGATAATTCCCATAGCTGAAGTTAAACCGGCTGTTGATGGGGGAAAAGGTGATGCCCAAGGTGAGCACGCAATTGAAAAGCAGAAACAACCCGATTCCCAATACGATGGGACGGAGTGCGGGATGGATGAAGCTGATAAACTTGGGTTTCATGCGGGATTCAATGTCTTTAGAACTGGAAGTAAATGAATTGCTGGGAGTTTTGGCCTCCCATTGTAAACACAAAGTAGAAAAAGATGCCGTATGCAACCGCAATGCCAGCCTCCCGCAGCAAAGGCTGGGTGATTTGGGGGCGAAGCTTCCGGATCAGGGCATGGGTAATCATGAACAGAATAACGGCCAGCAAGGCGGTTTCCGTGGAGATAAAAGAAGTTCCTTGTTCAACGCTGCCTACGGC
>DATNQC010000220.1:0-4963 GCA_036702885.1 Oculatellaceae cyanobacterium
CCTAACAACCCAATTAGACCGGTTGGCTTGTCAGTGCTTTGAGTTGAGATTCCCAGTCAGAATCTGAAGTCGTTCCTTCATTTGCAGCGCCATCAGAATTGGTTGGCGCAAGGTTGCTCAAGGCTAACGTATCACCTGCGGGTGAGGTGATTTGTTTTCCCGGGCTGGCAGCCCCTTGCTTCAGTGGGGCATGCTGCGTAGGACTTTGACATTGCCCAGAACAATCACAAGGTGCTTGTCCTACCTGCTTTTCCTGTCCGCCAATGACCGCTGTATCTGCAGGAGTTGCACCGACACCCTCCATACTCTTAGCGCCTGCCGCCAATCCAACGGGAGTAGTCTTGCTTTCCGGACCATTGAGGCCTTTTTCACCAAACGAAAGCAAACTGCCTAATTCCATTACTGCACCTCACACCAATAATATTGTTTATTTAATTCTAAAAGGATAAAAACCTGAACCGGACAAATTTTGCTAGTATAACAATAAGACTTGTCATCTAGAGAGGCAGACCATAGAATCCATGCGCCACAGGGGACCAAATCGCAGCGTTGCATTGAATCGTTGGGGCCTGATCGCATTGGCTGCCGGACTTTGCATCAGTGGGCTTGCCATTCTGAGCACGTGTCGAAGCGATCGCATCACCGTCACCCCCGAAGATCCGCGCTCCCCTAAATACGCCTACCGCTTGGATGAACTCGCGCTTTTGCAAATGGCGGCAGATGACATTTTGAATCTGGAAAGAAAAAAGCAGTACGGCACAATCTACGACGAGTACACCAGCCGGGATTTCCGTAAAAACGTGAGCCGGCGCCGTTTTCTGATTATGTCCAACTGCGTGGAAACCTATCTGGGAGAGCTTCAGGAGTTTGACAGTAACGATCTCAGTTTTAACCGGCACACGTTGCCTGGCTATAAGCAGCCTTTGGATGTCCTGACGCGGCACGTTCAACGCAAACGCGGCTTTGTAGACGAACAGCTTTCTTTCATCTCAACGGGCTTTAATTTCAAATTGAACGGCCTGTACTGGATCAGCAAGGATAAAATGTTCCTGCAGTGCATCGCAGACAGTCCTAAAATTGAAGCCAATACGGCCCCCATGCCGGAAGCGCCGCCACCACCCAAACCAGGGGAAACGGCAGTAACGCCTTCCGGACAAAAACCGTCTGAACCGGCAGCCACACCAGATAGTGGAGAAGCGCCCGCAACCCACAGCAACGAACAACATTTGGAACACGCAACACCTTCCCAACCGCCGCCACCGGCAGAACCCATCAATCCCATACCGCCTCGACCGGCAGGCGCTGGCGGCGTTCTGGATTATCGCCCGGCCCCTGAGTCTGAAACCCCACCAATACCCAACGGCGGGGACGTAAACAAGCAAGGGAACGCACGTGGAAACCGTGGGACTAACCCCGCAGAACCTGCTGAGCATGACGCCACGGCGCTCCATTAATTAGCCGCCAGCTCGGCAGGGAGGGAGATACCCCCAAAGAGTTTACAGGCTCCATCTGCCTGAAAAGCTTTCTGAGTGCAATTGCGTTCAACCGCTTTTTCGACTTGGCTTTTCATGGCTGAGCAACCAAGCGGGTTCTCTCCAGCAAAAACGCAGCAGCCGGGCATGATTTATGGCATGATGATGCTGCATTGTTTTTGGATTTTTTCCATGATTCGCATCACCGGAGGCAAATTGCTTCGACAAACAATTGAATCCCCGCCTCGCAGCCGGGAGGTGCGACCTACCACGTCCATGATGCGTGAAAGTATTTTCAACCGACTGCAAGCACAGGTTCCAGGCTGTCGTTTTCTGGATTTATTTGCCGGCAGCGGCATCATGGGACTGGAAGCGCTGAGCCGGGGAGCCTCCTTTGTGTTAGCCGTTGAATTACACCCAGAGCAATGCCGCCTGATCCGCAAAAATTACGCCAAGCTGAAGATTCCTGAAAGTCAGGGCAAAATTATCCAGTTTGATGTCGAAAAATTGCTCGCCAAACCATGCCAGGAAGAACCGTTCGATATCATCTTCATGGATCCCCCTTACGGCCTGGAAAAATTATCGACGCTCGCCATACAGTGTCGCACGCATGGCTGGCTGAAACCGGGTGGCGTTCTGATTATTGAACATGGCAGCCGCGAGCCGGAACTCCCGGACTTTACCCGTAAAATCTACGGCGACAGCGCATTGTCTTTTTTTTATAATCACCCGCTTGAAGAATAACGCTATTTCGAGGCACGGCTGACAGATGAGGACTGGGTTTCTCCCTCCCACTGGCGTTCGCCAATGGCCATCTCAGCCCGTAAAGCATGAAGCGCAGACGCAGGCACGCTTTGAAACGTCAGTAGTTCGGATTTCATTTTGTTGAACATGGGCTGACGAACCACCAGCAACTTGCGCAGCTCCGCCAGACGGGTCATGTCCCATTTCCAGTTAAACTGGTTCACCCGCAGCAGGTTGCGATCGCAATAATCAATATCATTAAAAAAGCTCTTTTCGCGAATCACGCCATAAACCGTACCGTTGCTACCATTCAGCACTTTTTTCAGACCGGCGGCATCCCGGACTAAATAGGCCCTGTTCACTTTCCGTTCATCCAGATAGAACAGGACGCGTTTAATATCCGGATGCAGCGAATACAACGCAATGCTGTCACGCGGGGTTGCTTTTTGATTGATCTGCTGTGCAAACTTGGCCGGAACCGGACGATTCAGAATCGGCAAATAAATCATTTTGAGAAACAGCAGGAACAGCATGCTGGTTCCCAGAATGGCAAATGCACCCGCAGTATTACGACGGAAAAGTTGCAGCATATACAGGGTGATGCCACCCAACAGCAATATGAAAGGTCCCGGAATCATCCAGAACTTCCACAGCGGGAAAGGCTCCTGCAGATCAATCCGGTGATCCAGAATCTCGATAAATTCAATCACCGCCTGCCCCGGCAAATGCCAGAAACCTTTGACATAGTCACTGGGAATCACCTGGAAAATAATAATGCTGCACAACACGGCAACGCTCATGATCGCAAGAATATAAACGGAGACCGTATTGTTATACAGTTCGCTCCCGTTCACACTTTCGCTAACACGTCCCAAATAATATCCAATCAGAATTGCCATCGCCGGATAAAACGGCAGCATCAACGTCGGCTCATGAAACACGGACAGAGAGTACACAACAAGCCCTGTCAGGAACCAAATCACCAGCCAAAGCAGCCAGGGTTCGGTGTGGCTTGGCATAATGGTCGTGCCAGAACGGCGAGGTAACAGACATTCGATAAGTGCGGCGGGCAGGAATAGAAGATAAGGCAACAGATCGGACAACAAGCGCTGGACATAAAAAAACGGGTCCCGCTGAAGCCCTTGCCAGGGACCGGTTCCAATGAAGCGCTCCATGGGCTGCATCATCAGATAATCAACCCCAAACAGCGGGTTTTTGGTTGCAAAAGAACCGATCAGCACCCAGGGCGCAATCAAACCAAAGCTTAAGCCGAGGATTAACCGAAGATTCAACCGCCCCACCAGAAAAAGCGTTTGATACAGAAACAGGTAAGCACCCCCCACCAGCAACATGAGTCCGGTGGCCAGCGTCCCCTTTGTAAGCAGCATCAAGCCAATGGTAACACCGAACACTCCGGAAAAAATATTCACCTCAAGCGGCACGGGACTCCGACGGGATGCAATATTGTGCCACTTCACCAACGCCAACACGTAAACCAGCATGATATTGACCGAAAAAATATCCGCCGTGGAAAGCGTCCCTAAATGGAAATAGCCCCAGAACGTGCCAAGAATCGCTGCGGAAAAAAGACCTGCCATGCGGCTGGCCGTCAATTCCAAAGTTAGAAAATATACCAGCGCCACACCACCCAATGAAGCAAAAATGGCGGGTAGCCGCCCCAACCAGAGCGAACTGCCGAACATCTTGAAAAGCAGGGTGATGATCCAGGTCCAAAACGGTGCGCGAATCAGGTAGTCTTGCCCGTTAATCTGCGGAATCCAGAAATGGCTGCTTTGTGCGGTCTGTTTGGCGGCAGTCAGATGGAAAATTTCGCTGTACGGATCAATTTCAAACGCATGGGCATTCCAGGCGTACAGTATCGCCAGCAAGGCCAAAAGCGCAATTTCGGGCAGCAAAGCCTGCCAGCCGCTCATCCTTTTATCCATCGTGCCTGTTTCCAAAATCGGTAATGAAACCGCCTATCCTATTTGGCATTATACGAAATTTTCCGGGAAAGTAGTGGACACTTCTTTCAAGATTGCGCAGGCGCTCCCCCATGAGCCCGTGGATGAGCCTGGAGATAAGCCCGCTTCAGGCGCTCTGTGCCCACATGGGTGTAAATCTGGGTGCTACGGATGCTGACATGCCCCAGAAGCTCTTGCACAAAACGAAGATCAACGCCGTGGTTCAGCAGATGCGTTGCAAAGCTGTGCCGCAACATATGCGGATGCAGCGGCTTGTTCAGACCCGCAGCCTGCCCCACTTCCAACAACATGCGCCGGATGCTGCGCACATTCAGGCGTTCTCCATGTCGATTCAGAAACAAAGGGCTTTCCGGCAGTGGAGATCGACCACTAAGTTCAGGCCAGACCTTGCCGTATGCACCCAGCGCTTCCATGCCTTGCGCACTCACAAAGGCAACGCGCTCCCGCCCGCCTTTACCGTGGATGCGAAGCTCTGCCTGTTCCCAATTGACCTGTGACCAGTTCAACGCCGCCAGCTCACCCACACGAATCCCGGAAGAAAACAGCACATGCAGAATCGCCAGGTTTCTTGCTCGAAGCGGGGAAGCAGGCTCCTTGGCCACCGATTCTATCAACTGGGCAATTTCGTCCGCAGAAAGAAACGTAGGCATACGCCTGGGCAGCTTGGGCCTATGAAACAGAACCGGCAGAACCCTTTCTTCAAAATAGCGTTCTTTCATCAGGAATTTAAACAACGTTTTCAGGCAGGAGCCTTTCCGGTTC
>DATNQC010000221.1:0-10114 GCA_036702885.1 Oculatellaceae cyanobacterium
AGCGCATACAGATCCGTCCAGTCTGTCTGTCCGGCAAGATTCACCACGCCATGGCCAGCCGGAAGTTGCGCCAGCATTGCATCCACCTGAGACGCATCCGTCTTCGCACCCACAACAACCAATTGGACACCCGCTTCCAGTAGCGCACGCATGAGAACCGGCCAGTTTTCCATAGACCAGTGCTTGGTTTCCCAACGGGTAAAGGGGGCCAAAACCACTAGCGGCTTTTCAGCATCTGGCAGCCATTGGTTGATTTTCCGACGGGCCGCTTCACTGGGTATTAGCCCGCCAAAATCGGGTTCTGAAATTTCACAACCTAACGCCCGCGCAAGATCCAGACATTGATCGGCAGCAAAGCGATTTTTGACACGCAGATCCCGTTTGGGCAAACGGATGTTATAGAACATATCCGCACATTCCCGGGTGCAACGGAACCCTAATCGCTTGGGAATTCCAGCCAAAAACGGCCACATGGCGCTTTTAAACAAGCCCTGGGCGTCCAGGGCAATTTCATACTGCTGTGCTTTCAATTCCCGAACCATGGCGCAGATGGCGCGAAACAATCGCACGCCCTGCACCGGATTGAGAATGCTCCAGCCGCCAAACCGTCTGGGCCATACGTGCAACCGGTCAATGCCTGGATGCCCTTCCAAAAGCGGAGCCGCTGACGAATCGATCAACCAGCCGATTTCAGCCTCCGGAAACCGAACCCTTAAGGCGGTTAGCAGCGGTAGCGTATGGATCACATCGCCATGGGCACTGAGTCGGACAATCAGAATCCGCGGGCGTGATGAAATTGATTGCAATACAGGGATTTCCATCCTACAAAAGCCTGATGTTCGGCCCTGACGACGGTCCGTTATTACAATGTACCGTATAATAAGAACGCCGGTCAAAACCAATTATGAGTGAGGCAGTTTTGTCCATCATCGACACTCTCTTGCAGTCTCCAGTTCTGATGGGTGTTTTCATCCTCATTACATCCATCATCGTCATCACGATCCTGTTGAGAACACCGCAAGGCAAAGCCAAGTACAACCTGTCGGGCGCGTCCCTGCCAAATGCGACCTCCGCAACCGAATTGTCAGCCGATGATCATATCCGACTGGGCAACGAGGCAGCGGCTGCATACGACTTTGACAAGGCGCTCTCGCATTTCCAGATGGCCCTAAAACTAAAGGGCAAAACCGCAGAGCCTGCCCTACACTTTAAAATCGGGCGTCTATTTGTACAAAAGGCGGATTACAAAAACGCTATCACTGCATTTAAGAATGTAATTGCTCTCAATCCGGACAAAACCGACGCCCACTATGAACTCGCCCGCATCTATCAGCTACAGGGCGAACTGGAGCAAGCCCAGCAAGAACTGAACCGGGTGATTGAGATTGAGCCGGATCATGAGGAAGCGCTCCGGTTTAAAATCAAGCTCTTTGCCCAGGAAGAGAACTATCAACAGGCGCTACCGCTGATTCGCAAGCTGATTGGCCAATCCCGCCAACCGCTGAAATATCGCGCTCAATTGGCCGAATTTCTCGCCAAGCTGAAGCAATTCAACGACGCACGGGTCGAGTACGAGGCGCTTCTGGAGCTCGATCCAGGTAACCGCATTTTCTACAAAAGCAAAATCGGACAACTGCTTTTTGAACAGGAGCATTACGCCCAAGCCATTGAAGCCTTTAAAGCCGTTCTCCAGGAGCAGGATCTCCTGATGAACGAAGAGACGCTGGCAACCGTCCGCAGCCAGCTGGCAGCATCTCTTTGCAATGAAGGCGTTAAGTTGTTTGAGGCCGGAAATTACATTGATGCCATTCAGCTCTATCAGGAAGCGCTCCTGTATGACCACACCAATGCGGACATCCACTACAACCTGGGTAAGGCGTATGCCAAAACCCATCAGCCAATAAATGCCATCAAGCATTTTGAAACCAGCCTGTCTTTCAACCCCGATGATGTAGGCTGTCTTTACGAACTTGCCATTTTGCAGGATGAACGGGGGATGTTCAAGGAAGCCGTCGCTTCCTATGAGAGGGTTCTGGAACTATCTCCCAACAATGTTCTGGCCTTGTTTGGCCTGGGAACGATGTACGGGGTCCAGGGAGAACTGGACAAATCCATTCACTATTTAAGCGAAGCCATCCGACTGGATCCTCACTTTGTTGACGCCATTTATAACCTGGGCGTCGCTTTAGAGCGCAAAAAGGACTTCAACAAAGCAACACAAGCCTATCAACGGGTCTTAAAGCTGGATGGGAATCACGAAAAAGCGCTCAGCAACCTGATGCACATTCAGCATCTGAAAACCCGTAGCCGCTAACCGCCCTTAGAAAGGTGTGCTTTGCAGTCCGTTAAACGGGTTGCCGGCTACCTGGACGTTTCCGACCAAATTCCGCTGAAAGGTCAACGGATTAATACGGGGCGGCGCTGCCGGCGTCAAATTTTCTTCCTGCAGCTTTTTCTCAAACCGCAACTTATTCCAGATGCTGTTAAACCAGACCGGCGCAAACCCAATCAGGCCGACCATAATTGCAAAGCCCAGAATATCAATCGGCAAACGACGGGTCTTGGCGTACTGCTTCACGATGTTTTCAAAACTGCCTTGCAGGTTTTCCAACTGCTTCACCATCTTGGGCGTGCCGCCCAAGCGGGCTTTTTCATAGGCATCCGCCGTTAAGGCGTCTGCATCTTTGATGTGTTTAATCACTTGTTCAGCCAAACGCTCGCGGGTCGCATGATCGCCGCGATCATGGGCAGCCACCAGCTCAGGAATCATCTGCTTCAACGCAGCCACATGCTTCGCCAGGGCGGTGCTGCCCACTTGCCGTTCCAGGCCACGCTCATGCAGCATTTCCCGAGCCGCTTTCAACAGACCACGCCCGTTCCCTTCTTCCAGCAAACGGATCAAAACCTGTTTATTGACCAGCTTGTAGTTATCAAACTGACGGTACGTCAACACCTTGTGGGTTTGCCGATCCACGATTTCCAGACCATCAAATTTCTGCTTGATCTTGTTCAACCGTTCCAGCAGCGGATCCAGCATAAACAACACCAAGGTAATCGCGGTAAAGTCGCGGCGCAAAACGTCACCCACCTCTCGGTAATCGCCGCCGTTTTCCTTACCACGCTCATACGCGCGCAACGCCCTGGGCAGAATGGTACCGGGGAATAACCACAGGACCATTGCACCCTTCGGCGGCAAAGCAGCTGTAAACAGGCGCTTTCTACCAACCGTGATGTCAGTAACATCCTGATATTCATGGTTCAGCAGGAACTGCTTCGAGAAATTCCCGGTCCGCTTGACCAGCCAATCCAACGGACTCATTTTACCCCGACTTGCCTGCCGTTGGGCCACAAAGCGATCCGCCCGTTCAGCCACCCGATTCGGCAACGTGAATAATTGCGTTCCAACTTTATAAGCAGCACGGTTCAGCATCGTATCCTGCAAAGCGCCAAAACGAACGTCGCTCATCATCGTCCTCCCTGGGCCATTCCCACCGTTTGCCGCGGCTCCATAGAAAATGGATAGCGGGGAGGTGTATAAGGGGAACCTTGCGTTTGCCCGCTTCCGGATGTTTGACCGGATAACTGAACCTTATCGGTATGCAACAGGCGTGTCGCCTGATAGCTATTGTGGCGTTGCGTCCAGAACACCAGCTTGTACAAATACGCCATCCCCAGCAACGACGTACTGACAGCAAACAGCGCCTTGTGGGAAACCACTTTGCGACGAACGAAATCCACCACATCCGGCAGTTTAGCATTGGCCACACCAGCCAGCTTTTCCGTTTGCGCCTTATAGATAGCCCGTGACACATCCGTCCACTTGGTCAGATCTCCCACCAATTGCTTGAGCGACACGTGAGACAATTCACCTTTGCCGGAGTATGAAATCCACGCATAATCCGCACGGTGCAGCAGAGAATCATTCACGGTGGCGCCAATGGTTTTGCCATTGATCTTGTAAGCGCGCATCCGATGTTCCTGGTTAAAGGCCGTCAGTTTTTCCTGCAACTCCTGACCTAGCGAGGATAGTGCAGCCGCTTGTTTCTTACGGCTTGCTTTATCCGTACCCATTTCCATAGCCCTTGCCCAGCGTTGTCCCCACTGATCCAAAAATTCTCCATAAGTCCCCCCTTCAGGCATCCGGGTATTCCTTAAATCGGAATCATTAAAGATACTGGATACATACTGCCCCATTGCCTGCCGATACTCGGACAATTTCAGCTCCGAGCCGGCCTGATTCAAATTCGAGCTGCGCAAGTAGTCCTGGAAGCCGTTACAGAAGCCATTCAGCGCATCGTAACGCAAATGGATACCAGAACGGCTCATTGCACGGCTTGCAAACGCGTACATAATGGAGGGGATCACCAACAATCCAGGACCAGTCGCCGCTTCCCGAGCCGTTTCCTCCTGGAAGTTCCCCCAGTTCAGACCTTTGATATTTCCTTTAACCCAAAGTGCCAGTTGTTCTTTAAATGGCTTATCTTTAGCCTCTGGATCCTGAGTGGGATCATAAGGCACGCGTCCCACTTTCAAAGATGTCCCGATGCGAGGAACCCACATCCCAATGACATCCTGCATAATAAAACCAATGATATAGACCTCGGTAATACGCTGGAAAAGCGGAACCGTCATATCCGTAAACCGATTCAACAAGCGCCCGCCGAGACTTAATTTCGCCCAGGTCTGCTGTTGGGCGGCACGCGCAATCGGATGCGCCAGATGCTCCGCCCCGGAAAAATGAGGTGCAGGGGCCTTCGCCGACCCTCGTGAGAGGGCAAACGAAGGAGAATAATGCTGGGGCGCTTCACCCCGTTGTGTATAACCCACTGCTGTCATACAAAAACTGTTGCCTGCTGCCGGTTATCTGGGGATTACATGATAAGGTGTTCCTATTAAGTGACCTCAAGCCCACATGGTGCCAATTTGTAAAAGAATGTAAACAGTCTTAACCTCGCTCAGCTCAGTACTTTTGACTCATTGGCAACCCCACTTGCTCTAAACGGAAGCACTGCCACCCTCTTTAAATCCCCTGACCAAATCCTGCCGAACGCCGCCATATCGACGAAACGCTCTCCCCACAAAGAGCACTTTGCTTTATTTCGAGGATTTTCCGCCCTGGAAGATTTTTTGCAGTGGTTGAGGCAATGCCTCTGGATTCGGGAAAAAGCCTGAGAATTTCTTGCTCAACATGCCTCGTCCTGAGGAGGATGCGTTTTCATCCATGTTAACCTGATAGAGCCGTGCCAACGTTTTCCGCAATTCCTCCGCATTGGGAATTTTCTCTAGTCGCCCGCCCTGCACCAGGGAAATCGTCCCGGTTTCCTCAGAAACAACGATACAACGGCTATCCGAAATTTCTGTCAACCCAATGGCCGCCCGATGCCGCGTCCCATACTGCCAGCTCAGCTTGGGATCTTCAGTCAATGGGAGCAATACGCCCGCTGCCACTACCCGGTTATCCGGCCCAATGACCATGGCGCCATCATGCAATGGCGTATTATGGTGGAAAATCGTCAAAATCAGCTCCGTACTCAATCTGGCATCCAGTGGGGTTCCCATTTCCAGGTAATCACCGCCGTGGCTATTGATGGACTCCAGCACAATTAAGGCGCCCCGCTTGGCTTTGCTCAAAAAATGCACGGCTTCGGAAACTTCCCGAATCAAGTGTTCCGCCTTCTGTTCCTCAACGGAATGCGCTGTTGCGGCGGCCACTCCAAACAATTCTCCCTGCCCCAAAAATAGCAGCATTCTCCGCAATTCCGGCTGGAAAATCACAATAAGCCCGATGAACAGAATCTGAATGCTGACTTCAAAGACTTTTTCCAGCATCGGCAAGTTGAACGCGCTGGAGAGAATCCACATACCCACAAACATCAGCAGCATGATGAACAGCCCCTTGAGCAGCTGCTCAGCATGACTTCTCCGGATGAACCGGATGTAGATGAAATAGATCAGCCCGGTCAGAATCGCAATTTGCGCCAAGATTTTACCGAAAGAAGTCAACCACTCCTGCCGTGCGGTCCATTCCTGAAGAAACCATTCAATGGTCACGTACTGTCATCTCCCGTTTCGTTGTCATCGAATCACGGGCCGCTGCCAACATGCCGACGATGCGGTATGTTTCATTGTACAGGATGTGCCGCAGTGTTTAAAGACGTTCGTGGACAGAAGCCATAAAGCTACATACGAACACTTTAAGTTTTGAAAGACCTGGCTATCAGGCAAGCGCAGCCGCTTCTGTCCGTAAGTAGGCCGGGAGCAAGTCCTGCTGAATGATGGTGTCATACGTTTCCCGTTGCACAATAAGGTGCGACCGGCCATTTTCCACCAGAACCATTGCAGGTCGCGGGAATCGATTGTAATTGGACGCCATGGCATAGTTATAAGCGCCCGTGCCAAACACCATCAGGATGTCGCCAGACTCCACTTTGGGGACAGGCAGACCTTTAATCAACACATCGCCCGATTCACAGTACCGGCCAACCACCGTGACTGTTTCTTCGACGGGCGCGCCCACTTTGTTGGCCAGTTGAGCAACATACTGCGCCTGATACAGCGCCGGGCGGATATTATCCCCCATACCGCCATCCACAGCCACAAATTTCCGGAAGCCCGTAATTTCCTTCAGGCTCCCCACTGTATACAGCGTCATTCCAGCCGTTGCCACCATGCTCCGCCCTGGTTCCACCAGCAAGCGCGGCAGCGGATAATTCAGCTTGCCGGCATAGGCGGTCAGCTTTTCCACGATGCGACGCATGGCATCCGCAATGGCCGGCGGATCATCCTGACCGCTGTAGCTGACACCCAAGCCACCACCCAGATCCAGGTCATCAAACACGAGGCCGTAAGCCTCCCGCACGTTGTAGTAGATGTTGAGCATGATCTCAACCAGATCTTCATACGGCTTCACCTCAAAGATCTGAGAGCCAATGTGCGCATGCAACCCGCGCAGCTGGATCGTGTCCTGATACTCTGACAGGATCAATTCCAAAGCCTGCGGCAGATGACCCAAATCAAAGCCGAACTTGCTATCTGCCTGCCCAGTTTTGATGTAATCGTGCGTATGGCATTCAATACCCGGCGTCACCCGCAGGAGCACATCCGCCTTTTTGCCTTTTTGCTTGGCAACCTGGTGAATCAGCGCCAGATCATGGAAGTTATCCGCCGAAATTCTGCCTACCTGATGGTGCAAAGCAAGTTCGATTTCTTCCAGTGTTTTGTTATTGCCGTTAAACAGTACACGTTCCATCGGGAAGCCAGCCTGAACGGCCGTGTAGATTTCCCCGCCGGACACCACGTCCAGCCCCATCCCTTCCTGCTCCATCAGTTTGACAAGCGCCATATTCATATTGGCCTTGCAGGCATACAGGGGCAAACTGTCCGCAGGATAAGCCTCTTTCAAAGTTCCCCGGTAGGCTCTGGCAGAAGCACGAATGGTCGCTTCATCCAGCACAAACAGCGGCGTGCCACACGTACTGGCGAGTTCCAGCAGGCTGACGCCACCAACAGTCGGATGATTATTGTCATCAATGCTGTAAGTAACCGGCTTCATTAACGTGTTCGGTCCAGACTCTTCGGTACGACCATATCCACCCGGGAAATAGCTGCTCATCATGCGGTCCTTTACGTTAAGGGGATTCAAGTGCCTCCATTATGCCTGACGAACCGGCGCTTGTAAAACAGGGCATCTTCAGTAGGCCCCTACCAATTCTTTTGCCCCTTGCAAAACAGTCTGAACGCCCCAAAAACTTCATCAACAGGGCTGCAACTGCCTCTTGGTTGCAGATTGGGACACCAGTCGCCCATAGAGCGCCAACAGTTGCTCCAGATGCCGTTCTTCAGAATACACCTCTCGCGCGCGCACCTGCCCGGCAAGGCCCAGGGTGCGCGCCTTTTGCGGATTGCGCGTCAGATCTGCCAAAGCATCCGCCAATTGCTCAACATTGCCCGGCTCAACCAAAAGTCCGCAACGCCCCTGATCCAAAATTTCGGGCAGCCCCCCCACCCGGCTGGCAATCACAGGCTTTGCAAAAGCCAGGGATTCAATCACCGAAAGTGGCAGATTCTCAAACCAGTTGCAGGGTAAAACCGTGGCCCGACACTCCGCAAGCAGTGTTGATACCGATACCTTGTCCTTAAATCCCAGAAATTCGACATTTTGAAGATTTAACGCCAAGGCCAGCGCTTTAAGCTCGGCTTCATACGGGCCGCTTCCAGCAATTTTCAAATGAACATCGGGTAAGCGCCTCATGGCTTGCAGCAGGTATTGCACGCCTTTTTCCCGGGACAAGCGGCCAACATACAAAAAATACCCCTGTTCCCGACTGTCTTCTGCACAGGTTGCCGCCTGTTTTACCAATTGTGGATCAATAAAATTATTGATATGCATTAACTGCGCTCGTGGAATGCCAAATCGGCTGACTAATTCCAGCAAGGCCGCGCTCGGCGTTATAAACATCCGAACGCTCTGGTATAGGGAATGCCGACGGTTTGCATAATATTCCGCCACCGAAACCAGCGTTTCAGACAGACTCCCGTTTTTGCATTTTTTCTTCATGCAAATAAGTGGGTTCCCCGTATTGCACAAGCCTCGAAAATCCGCACTTTCCGTTAAAGATGCACTCGGACAAATCATCCGGATGTCATGCAACGTCATCACCACAGGCACAGCTTCCCGTTGGCAGGCCGCCAGAATGGAAGGACTCAGGTGATAGTGCAGGTTGTGAACGTGCACCAGATCGGGCTTGAGATAACGAAGATAGCCGGTCAACCGTTCTTCGGCCTCCCGGTTATAAAAAATCCGAGACATCCGCTTTAGCTTGTCCCAGGTGGAAACATTCCGGAAATCCGCATAAGCGGGAAAAAAGTGGGCATTTTCGTAATTCGGGATGAAGTACGGTTTGCGGTCCGTTGCAAAAAAATGAACGTCATGCCCTTGCCGTTGCAATAAATTCGCCTCATCCCACATCACATTCTCGGCCCCCCCAAACGGACCGAAAAAATTATTGGCAAACAGAATTCTCATGCGCGGTACGCCTCTCAAGCCAATCCAAAACCAACGCCGAGCCAGGCTGGTTATACGAACTACGACAAAAAAAATGTCATTTGAGGAACGAACACAAACCTCAAATGCTCATCCATTCTAATTGGAACACTGTCAAACGCAAAACATTTTCAACAAAGAAGCCCTATCAATTAAAACCCACACAGCAAGCATTCAACCAAGGCTTGCATGTTGGCGGGTCGATAGGCGCAAAGCGTTACATGGAGATCCGGGGAGAGCAAAACCTCCCCATCATAGGGCGTTCCAGCCGAAACTAAAATCATTGGCACGCCTGGATATTGCTGCCGAAGCGTCTGATAGAGCTTTGGTTGATTGGGATGCAGCAGCGGATTAAACGTCACCATGCATATCGTCTTGGGCATTATGCTATCCATCGACAATTCGGGAATATCCGATGTTTTGAGCGAATACCGAACCTCCCGTAAGTGAGAGAAGCCTGCCTGTGTAAAGACCTGTGGCAACTCTGGAGAAGTCGGGATATCAAACGCATAATTACCCATTTCACTGCGTGCAGGATGCACCAGCAGCAAGGGGGCCTCCGCTTTCAGCGGCAATAAAGCGGCATTGCCTGAGAGCAGGCTGACCGCCTCTCTGGCTTGAGCGAGCGCTTCAGCGGCACAGGCCTCCTGGGTAAATTCAGCAGGTGCGAAACAGGGTTCCGTTTGCAGAGCCAACCAGGTTTTCAAACGAGCAATCCGCGCTAATGATGCATGCAATTGCGCCATTGGCAGCGTTCCATCGCGAAACGCCCGAACCAGCGCTTCAAAAACCGCCCACTCATCTTCCGTACTTTGCTTATAGAGCAAAATATCCACCCCGGCCCGAATGGCAGTCATTGCCGCTTCAACCGGGCTGCGGTGCTTGGTAATGGCTCCCATGCACATATCATCGGTCATTACAACCCCTTGAAAACCGCATTGCTCGCGCAGCAAAGTCTGAATCACCGTTTTTGACGCGGAGGAAGGCAGATTCTTTTCCTCAGGAGTAGACTGCAAATCCGGGTAGTCGCCGTGCGCCACCAGCATGGCGGGCAGCCCTTCTTGTATTGCC
>DATNQC010000232.1:0-8242 GCA_036702885.1 Oculatellaceae cyanobacterium
TGGCCAAGCTGAATGCCGGACCGTTGCAGTCCATCGTGATTTCTGCTGGAGCCATTGGATTAGGGTGTAACGGGATTCATTTTATTGATTTGGCAAATCATTTGTTCCAGGCGGAACCGGTGGATGTCTACGCCAATTTGCAGCTAGATAGCATCCCCAGTCCGCGTGGTGCGCAATTTATGGATCACAGCGGAACGCTGGTGGTGCGGTATCCGCAAAATCGGGAGTTTATTTTGCACCTGCGGTCTGATTCGTCGATGGGCTGCAACATCACGTTGATCCATCCACACGGTAAAATTCAGATTTTGGAACAGATTGAGCCGGAAATGCTTTGGCTGCGACAATCCGATGATACCTGGGCGGAACCGTTCTATCGCACGCATCGGGAAGTCCGAATGGAGCCGCCTTGCCGGTTTGAAAAGGATTTGGTGGATCATATGATTCCGGCTGCGCTGCGGGATTTGCTGAATGGCGGGAAGTATCCGGGAATCCAAGATGGGCATAACGCCTTGCGGGTGATTGCGCTGGCGATGGCATCTCACCTGGAGCGACGCCCGGTTGCCTGGCAGGATGACGCTTTTGCCGTCGAATCATTGGCATTCCAGTTTACGTAAGAGGTTTGACATGTCTTTAAAAATTGCCTTTGTGGGCGCTGGTTCCATTGCCCAGAACCATTTTGATGCTTTAAGATACGCTGGCGCGGAAGTGGTGGGTGTTTGCACCCGTGGCGAAAGCGGCAAGCTGTTTGCGGAAAAGAACCGTATTACTTACCGCCAGATGCCGGAACAACTGATGGAGGACTGCCAGCCGGATGCGCTGTTTTTGTTGACGCAACCCTCTGCCTATGTGGAAGTGCTGGCGCGGGTACAGCCTTATGGATTGCCGGTTTTTATTGAAAAGCCATTAGGAAACACGGTGCGGGAGGCTGAAGCACTGCGTGAATTTTTGCTGGAAAAAGTCTTTGTTGGGCTGAATCGGCGATTTTATAGCAATATACGCCCCCTTCTGCCCATGCTATCGGATGAACCGCCCTTTATGACGCAAGTCGTGATGCCGGAGCGGGAAAAGGATTATGGGCAGTATCCCGATGCGCAGACGCGGAACCATTGGGATATGCTGCAAGGCATCCACTTGATTGATTTGATCACGTATCTTGCAGGTCCATTGAAAAACGTGCTGGGTGGCACGCATTGGGGTGCGCTGCCGCTGACAGAAGTTCCACAATACACCATGACCTTGTATGAAACCGAGCGAAAACACCGTGTTTCCTTCCTCTCCAACTTTGACTCCCCCGGTGGCTGGCGGATTCATTTCTTTTTGCCCAAAAAAGAAATTATTGTGTCGCCTTTGGAAAAGACGTTGATCCGCAGCCTGAGCGGACTAGAGGAGCTGCCTGTTTCCGAACTTGATCAGAAAGCCAAGCCGGGCTTTATTGCCCAGGCGCAATGCTTTTTGGATGGGGTGCAAAGTCAGGCGTTACCGTCGGATTGGGTATCTTTCGATGATGCGCTGACATCCATGCGTACGTTGGAAGCTTTGTTTCAGGCTAAAGTTCCAGTGGCCTAAGGCCTGAAGTTTAAGCTGGACGAAGCTCACTGGGCCGCCGTGTGGTCCAGTTTGTTTCATACTCATATTCACAGTCAAATTACCGTTCCCAGCTAAACCAGGACGGATCTTGGGCGGGCCAGGGGTTCATCACCTGGGGGGGAACCGCCATTATCCAGTGTGGTGTTCGGATCGATTGTGCCGTATGTCCGGATTTTACCGTTGTAATAAAGGAAAAACATGATGGCGTGTCCAGAGCCATCGGGTTGCCCGTTTTTTGTTCCGTCTGGATCAAATTCAAAGAGGATGGCGTTTGTTGTGGCTGTTCCGCCAAAAGTGTCACTATCCCAAAAGTGCAGAACGCCACCATTATGGAGGATTAGGCAGCGCTCAGGGGGAGAGCCGCAATGGGCTGTACCCCAAGCGAGAATGCTGTCTACCTGTTGGGAAGTTTCCTTGATGTAGTTGAGATAGGGGATAAAATCCGAAACCTTGGTGTTCGTTGAGAGGCTATGGTCGTGTATATACATTTGGTAGGCTTGGGAAATCGTGGCAATCGCCTCTTTGGCCATTGTGTTGTATTTTCCGTTCTGTTGGCTTTGAAGCACTTTGGGAATGGTAAATGTTGCGATCACACCCAAAATACTCAGGGCGATCAACAATTCCGCCAGTGTAAAACCTTTCTGTGCAATGCAGCGCATGGTGAGTCTTTATTCTCTTCTTCACTGCCCACTTTTATCCCTTCGGTTGCCAACTGTGTTTTTTTTAATATCGAATGCAAATAATCGCGCCAACAGATTCAATGTGCACAAACTAAAAAGGGCGCAGGATAAAGGTTCCAGCGCTGTATTAATATATGTAAAATCTGTTTTCAAGATTGGCTTCAAACGCAATCAAGCAGGCATCGAATGTGGGTAAATAGAGGCGCTTACCAAGTTGCAGGGAAAGCAGCAACCCGAAAACCCGGACGCCTTGTGACTACCGGCCCCCCGATGGTGATTCAAGATGCCGCGAAATCAGCTGACACGTAAGTTGACGTCGGATGCAATGAGGCGCTTGAAGTAGCTCATGTGCTTGGGCGTTCCTTCAACAGCAACATTGAAGGCGGAAAGCTCGTTGTTGTCCGAATAAATCGGATGAATCGAGCTGATGGCGACTTTTTTAACGCGCTGTACGTATTTGTTCAGCAGCCGGATTTTGGGGCTAACCTGGACATGCTCCGTAATCAGATGCTCTAGTTTCGATGTCTCCATCCGGCACACACCTTTGCTTTGTGTTTATTCTCAGGATTTTCTTACGTAAAAAGGTGGAAAAGGACTCTGTTATGAGCATAACAAAGCAATCCTCTCAGTAACATTATACTGATAGAGGATTTTTTGCGTTTATCTTGTTACAAAATTAAACACAATGTTACATTCTCTGGGAAAACCCTGAGATTGCCTGGATGTAACGAATTCCTACCACGTAAAGCGCTTGATACGAGCGCTTTATAACATCTGACTCTCTCTGTCCTCGCTTATCGTGCTGAAAAATATACTCCTTCTCACAAAATCAGACTGCGAGTTGCGCATTCAGCTTTTCCCAATCCGCCTTGAAAAGGGCCATGCCTTTTTCGGTCAGCGGATGCTGGTACATTTGCTTCAAGACTTTGAAAGGAATGGTGCTGATGTCCGCTCCGGCTGCTGCGGCTTGCGTCACATGAAGCGGATGACGGATGCTGGCAGCCAGAATCTTGCTTTCGTAGCCAAACTGGTTCATCAATTGCACGGATTCCGCAATGACCTGAATGCCATCAAAGCCGATATCATCCAGACGTCCCACAAAGGAACTGATCAAAGTTGCGCCGGCGTTGGCGGCCAGAAGCACCTGGTTGGTGGAAAAGACCAACGTGACGTTGGTGTGAATGCCTTCTTCGCTGAGTTGTTTGACGGCCTTGATGCCTTCTACGCAGAAAGGGACTTTCACATACACATTGGGCGCCCAGGAGGCGAATTCCCGGCCTTCCTTGACCATTTCTTCCGCGGTCTCCGTCACGCATTCCATGCTGACCGGCGCACCGGGGAAGAGATCGCAGATTTCCTGGATCGTTTTTTTAACATTGCCGTTGCTGCTTTTGGCGAGCAAGGTGGGGTTCGTGGTGACACCAGACACAATACCTAAGGTGGCCGCTTCTCTAAGTTCGGAAAGGTCGGCTGAATCAACAAATAACTGCATGCTAAGTTCCTAAACCCTTCAGTTTCCCGCTTATTGGAGAAATGACACAAAGCTTGCTCATCGTACCAAAAAACCATCTGCGACAAATAGGCGAATGAGGAATTTTATTGCGATTCTTAACGTTCTTGACGGAAGAGGCTTCCCAGGTTCCTCACCGCCAGTTCGGAGGTTCGCCGGTGCATTTCAGCAAGCCATGACACTATAGCACCAATATGGCATTCTTTCAGCTATTTTTTGCCGTGAAATCCAGGATAGCCTTGTTTACACTGTCGGGCTTTCCGCGAGCTCAGGCATTCAGAGGAGTTCCGCTTCGGCTGAAATAGGGTAAACTATTGTACAGAAGCCATGTTTTGCCGATGACGCCGAGTGCTCGATCGTGGCAAGGCTGAGGCATCGGTTGCCGCTTTTGGCTTTTCCCTTCCTGGTGATTCATCAAGGAGTCCGGTTTATGCGAATCTCCTGTCCTTTCAAACAGCGCATTGCAGTGGCGTTAACGATTGGAATGGTGTTTCAGGCGGGCTTGATAGCGACTCCCCAGTATCTGGGTGGCTTAGCAATCGCCGCAGAGCCTATTAAAGGCTCCATTATCAAAACGGACAAGCATAAAAGCCTTCCCACGGTCAATGAAAACGATATTAAAACCATTGAGCCAGGCACCACGCTGGACATGGTGATTTCCACACCGTTGACTCCCGGGGTAAATATGTCCGGGGATGAGTTTTTCGGGAAAATCAGCAAGGATTACGTAGTCAACGGGAAAGTGGTGATTCCCAAAGGCACCATTGTCCACGGGATTGTGGAAGAGATGAAAGGGCCGGGGCGCGCCGGGCGGAACGGCTACATTAGCACCCGCTTTGACTACCTGATTACGCCGGATGGGCGTGAGATTTCCATTGAGGGACAAAGCACCACGCGGGATCCCAAACTAAAGGCGGCGGCCAAAGTGGTTGGTCGTGCGGGTGGGTATACGGCAATTGGCGGCGCTATTGGCGCGCTGATGGTAGTGAAGTATGGTGGCATTGCTGCCATTGCTGCTTCTGAAGGCTATGCTCTGGCGGGTGGTGCGGCTGTTGGCGGCGCCATTGGGTTGACTACGGCTATGCTGACCAAGGGGAAGCATGCCATGTTGCAGCCGGGCGCGGAGATCAGGGTCAAGTTGCAAGAGGATCTCCACCTGCCTTCCATGAATATGCCGGATGCCTCGGAGGACAACTACACGCTGGAAGGTCTGACGGTCAAAGTCCTGGGACTTCGCTATGACAAGGACCCATTCGGGGAGATGAACGAAATCAATCTGACCCTGGATGTTACCAACAAGACCGAGAATACCTTCTCAACCTTTGAAATTGCGCTGGAAGACGAGTTTGGGAATGTCTTTTATCCATCTCCCTTTGGCGATACCGGGATGTGGTTCAGCAAAATTACGCCCAATAGCCACTGCACCAGCAACATTACGTTTAACGTGGACAACATCAAGTTGCCGCACAAGCTGGTGTTTTTCAAGCAGTACACCCGCGAACCTTTAGCCAAGATCTCGCTGACGGACAGCATGATCCTGGACAAAAAGGAGTTTAAGAAGCTACAAAGCAGGGCCTCTAACGAATAGGCTTGCTCCTGTTAAGTTGCAGCCTTCTGTTTCGACTCCCCTGAGGGTAGCAAGGGGAGCAGGGAGCCCAGCCGGTCGTCATCCAGGCTCACGATAAAGTGATCCACCGTGGGTTGCGGACGAGTGGCAGAGCCTTGAAGCTTCGGAATTTCGCTTAGCGGTTTGGCTTTTGCGGCAAGTTTGTTCAAGGTGACGATGCAGTTACTGAAGGGGTCTTTTCCGTAGCGTTCTTCCCATTCCTTTGGATCATACACCGGGTTGGGGTCACGCAGTTGTTTCAAGCGATCATCCAGGTACGCTTTAACGTTTTTCTCAGGATCATCCTTTTTGAACCGTTTTTTCAGGTAGTCTTGAACGTCCGGGTCCGTTTTAAGGTAGTTCAGCACGTCCTCGCGGGTGACTACTTTATCGGAAGCGACCAGAATGCCATCCAATAAGCCTTTGTCGCCGTAGAACATGGCCTCCAGGGTGTTTAGCCATGTGTCTTGTTTAAGATCTTGCCAGACTTCTTGTTCATTCCGACCGCTGGATTTGGCGATAACCCTTGCAGATTTTCTGGTTAAGGCCTGTATATTGTCCGCTTCCTCATTGTTTTCCTGTATGTTTTGGCGAATCGGTCTGGGTGAGACAAGGCTCACCTGGTGTATCATAATTCGGGCGTGGGGTGTTGCCAGGCGATTACCGGTTGCGCTTGCCAGAAGATAAGCGCCGGCGCTTGCTGACATCCCTTGTGCGATCACATCCACTGGGGTTTCCAGTTGGCTAAGCGTACTTCGAATTTCTTCGGCTGCCCAGATGCTGCCGCCAGGACTGTTGACCAGAATCTTGATATTGCTGGGGGTAAGGCCGTCCTCTTTCTGCTGTTGCTTCTTTTCATCCAACGCATGCAGGGCTTGCGTCACCTGATCGGCTGAAAATTCAGTAAAAGCCGAATGGAAAAGGATGGTGTCATCGTAAAAAATGCCGGGTTGCGGAACGCCAAGCCAATATTGGATTTGAGAGGTGAAATCCGGAGCTTCACTGATTCGTTCCTTTGTGTGCGGTTTGTCAGGGTGAACACTGTTAAACCATGGGCTATTTAATTGCCGCTTGAATATTAGAAACTGCTGGGGCAAGGAAACCTGTTTGTAGGTTGCCCGTTGAATTGGGGTCAGTTGGACTTCCGGGACAATAGAGTCTTTGCTGAATTCCGAAAGCGGGGTTAGGAATTCCTGGGGAATTTCGTCCATATTGTCCGGGTGTCTGTTAAATTCTTCAATCTGCTTTCTGTTCCAGCCTTTGGATTGGTAGAACTCATCCAGTTTTGCTCTGGAAAGCACTTGGTCCTTGCCGCACAGAATGGCGTCTACCAGACCGTTCTTGCCATAGGCCAGCGCTTGTAGGGAATTTAACTCCTTAGCGCTGTTTAGATCCCGGAAGAGTTTGCTGCGATCGTTTTCACCCGTTGTCAATTGGAGTATGGATATCAAATCCTGTATATACTCGTTTACGTGTTCCCGAGAAATCTGCCAGTCATGATTGGTGCCGTAGCCGATGCCCTTCATGGGGCCAAGTTGTAACGTTGCGTCTTTGCTGATGTAAACGTTTCCACCAACGCCAGCTAAACGGGAGGTTTGCAGGGCAAAAGTAGAGGCCATTCCGGCGGAGGACTGGATAATGGTATCAACAGGGCGCCCCAGTAGGAGGAGGTTATCCGCAGTGGCGGTCATATCGCCTAAATAGCCACCATGAGCCTGAAGATTATACTTCAGGCGACTGCTGTCCCCTTGGCTTAGTTTGAACAGGGAACTCTGCATTAAGGCCACAAGCGTCTTGGCAGCGGTGTCTGAATTGAGAAAGGTTCCTGCACCGTGCGTAACCACGTAATCATTGCGGGTTAATTGATGCCCAAATCGAATTTTTCCAGCAAACTGGGCTTTCAAGGCGGAAGACGGGAGGGACGAGAAAACCAGGGAATGGTTCTGAGGGATGGAAGTACTGTTTGCATTGGTGCCGCTTTGGCCTGGTGGCGTTGTTATAGCAGGAATGCTTCCTGGGAACTGGTAGGAAACGCGAGTAACCATTTGCTGGAATCCTTTTTGCACGCGGCAAGTACGTCAAAATGTCTTGTATCTATCCCATTAAAACTGAACAAGAGAATTGATTGATAGTTGAGCAAAGAAAAAGTTACCGTTTGTGTTGTAAGCACGCCGAAAAGCCCTTGCAGGCCTGCTGCTTAGGGCTTTTTTACGAAAACAGCTTGATTTAGCGGTGGAATGCGTGATGGAGTGTGAAACTGTCTCTGAACAGGGGTGATGACATACCGCTAAAAGCGATGTACCGATACTCCGGGACATTGGCCGGGACGGCTCTGGCTGCATTCAGTAGGGGATTTGTCGGGTCACTCTTGGCATTAGAGAAAGGGAGCCATCCTCGACCAAAAAGAAGCGCATTACAGCCCATCATCATGTGTCCTCCTCCCACTCGAAGCAATGCTTTTCGAGTGCCGCTCCTACAAAAAGCACTCACGACTTGCCAATCGCCCAGGCGATAGGTGTTCCCCTCATTGCTTCCCCATTTGGCACTCTTCTAAACAATTCTAGCGGAACAAAGGGGCTTTGGCAAGCGTCTTGTCTTGGTTGTCCCGTGTTCGAGACGATCCGCTTCCGGTCCTGACTTGTACATTTTCCTTCATTGTGTAGAATCATTAAACCTGGGAACTTTCGGAGCCTTCGGGCTTTCCAAAACATGGATTCCCAACTTTGGTATCGTCTGTTTCACCCACGTGATTTGTAAGGAGATTGTTCTTTTATGCCTGTCGCTTCACTGCAAGAGCTGCTGGAAGCCGGTGTGCACTTTGGCCACCAAGTTCACCGCTGGAACCCCAAAATGAAACCC
>DATNQC010000434.1:0-2118 GCA_036702885.1 Oculatellaceae cyanobacterium
GTACAGAACCCGTTTCCGTTTTATAGGCAATTTCTGGAGCAATTCGCTATTCCCAACGCTGCCCACCTGGCGCAATGGGTGACGGATGGTGAGTTGGCCGTTGGCTTTAGCTATGTGCTGGGATTGTTTGTGTCTCTATCCGCGCCATTAGCGATTTTCCTAAACCTTAATTTCCTGCTAGCCTCTCAACATGCGGTGCCGGGCATGCTGGGGCACAACCTCATGTTCATTCTGATTTCTATCGCGCTTTCCTGGGGACGGGCCGGGGAATACTTTGGCCTGGATGCCTTGCGCAAGGGGAGGCCTGCATCGCAGCAGTCTTCCGGCAAGACCAATAAAAAGCTGGAAACCGTGACCGCGGAACTGAAAAAGGCGAAAGAGGAAGGCTCTCCCAAAAATGGCGGTAAAAAGAACGCCAAGGCCCGGATTAATCCCTTCTAAGCCTTTCAGGTTGGCGGTTGAAATGCCAAAAATGCGGCCACGCTCCTGAAGTTGAAAGGCTTGTCTTGGCGTTCTTCATATTAAGCGAGCGGCAGAGAGGAATGCTGAGGACGAAGCGCTGGAGATATGGGCGGCGTCTGGGAAGGCAGTGGCGGCGCGGCTGTCTGTTTATCTGCATGTTGCTCCACGCCGTCTTTTTGGAAGTTCTTGATGAACAGGTTCACAAAGTAGGATGTGCCTTGGATAAAGGCCCCGATTTTCGTCCAGGTGCGCTCATCAAAGCCAAGCAGCTTGCCATCCTTGAATAAGGGGCCCAGGTTCTTGACCTTGCCCAGGTTGAGAAGCGAGCAGATGGCCGAAGCACCGTAAGCCAAGCCGCTGGTACGGTAGACCGAGCTCAGCATGATTGGCCAATCATTGAACTTGGTGAACAACCCGGCCGGAGAGCCTGCCAATTGTCCCCACAGGAGGGCTCCGTTCAGGGCGCGATCAAACCACTTGGCCTTATTGCCATTGATTGTCGGTTTTTCATTGAGCAACTTACTGTAGACGGAACCTTTGAGCAGTGCGGAGCGGCTGACGCGCCAGAACATCAGCGCGGCAACAGTGGATGCCAGAACCCGCCCAATGGTGGCGTGCGTATAGAACCAGGAAACAGTATTGCCAGAGGTAATGGGCTCCATAAAGCGAGAAACCGGCCCCTGATCTTCCTGATCCGGAGATTTTGAGACCAGCCCCTTAAAGGCGAGCCTGAAATCCTGCAGCGCTTTCTTTCCGTATTCCACACTATTGGCTGCGGTGTGCTTGAAGCTGCTCCATTCTTTCTTGAAGTTGCGTGCCAGCACGCTGGGCAGGCTTTCTTCCGGATCCTCCGGGAAGAACATTTCCCGCAACGTATTGCCCTTGGGGTGATCCAGCGTGATGCCGGGCATGGATTGGGCGACCTTGGTCATGCTGAATAGGCCGGTGAGCAGACCAATCGGAGCCACTGCGTTATACAGGGAGGTCCATTCTCTGAGCCGAAGCCCTTTGCGAGCCTGTTCGGCGACTTCTTCCGTGATTTCGCGGCCCAGATAGCCGGTCAGCTTTTTGGAAAGCGCGTTGTCCTTCAGCATGGTGCGCGCCATAAATGCGCTGAACACGGTAAAGGATGTAAAGGCCAGCCCGCGAATGCTGTAACCCTGGGCAAAGGCGCCGATCGCATTTAAGCCACCATAGGCCAGGTTTACCCAGGGCGCTTTCTGCCCCAGCTTGTTGAGCCAGGCAAACTTGGTGGGGTGGCCGTCCTGCACTCGGTGTTCTGCAATATTGGAAACGCCCCAGGCAAGCGAGCTGAGAATGCCAAGCGGGGGGATAATCTTACTAAGGTTCCAGTCCAGCGGATTGAGAATGCTGCGTTGCGGCTGCTGAGGCGTTGTTGCAAGCTGCGGGGAAGACTCAGGTGAGGTTAGTTGCCGCTCTTGGTTGGTTTCGGAAAAGTGTGCAAAAGGGTGTGGCGGATTGACTATCGCAGGACCGGCAGGTGAGGGAAACATCAATAGGCTCGCTTTGGAAACGAATTGTCACTGTGTTTAAAAGCGAGGCAAGGTTTTTTTGTGCTGCCTGCCCGCTCTATCAGAAGAGCTTTTTCTGAACGGGTTCCGCTTCAAAGAGTTCTCCCACTAGGCAATCCAAAAT
>DATNQC010000257.1:0-14665 GCA_036702885.1 Oculatellaceae cyanobacterium
AAACATGGCTCTTTTCCGCAACCATCTCTCCGGAAATCCGCAAAATCGCGGATCAATACATGTACTACCCGGAAGAAGTCCGCATTCAGCCCCAAGCGCGCTCTGCGGAAAGCATTCAACAGTACTATTACATTGTTCCGGAGGAAGAAAAGCATCGCGCCCTACGGAAACTCCTCAAAAGTGCCGACAATCCCTATGGCATCATTTTCTGCCAAACCAAACGGGATGTTGTGATGCTCACACGCAAACTACGGGATCATTTTCCGCTCGATTGCCTGCATGGAGCCATGCAGCAAAGCGATCGCGACCAGGTGATGGACGAGTTCCGCCAAGGCAAATTACGCTTACTGGTTTCAACCGACATCATGGCGAGAGGCATTGACGTGGATAATCTGACGCATGTTATCAACTACTCTCCGCCAGCCGATCCAGAGTCCTACATCCATCGCATTGGCCGCACAGCGCGGAAAGGGGAGACAGGAACCGCCATCACGTTCTTTACTCCCTCCGAAGCCTATGCGCTGGAATCACTCCAACGCAAGGTCAAAATGACGCTGACGCTCCACCCGGATTCAACCGGCGTTTTTGAACCGATAAGCCGTCCACCGCGTCGCTCCCGTCCGATACGGGCAGCGGGTGGTCCTCCTGGCGCAAAAAAGCCGGCCAAAAAACATTACGGACCGCGCTCAAAGGTGCCTAAAGACCAACCGAAGCAAACGACATCCGGCAACCCGACATTTTCTTAAGCCGCGACGGTACGGAACCTACAGAACACCGAGCCGTCCCTTGCAAAAGAGGCTCCATTCAAGTGGCAAGTGTGTGAGAAGGTGTTTATGCAGGAAAAAGGCGTTTTACTCATCCATGGACTGACCGGCTCTCCGCATGAAATGCGGCCCGTTGACGAGGCGCTCCGACAAGCAGGTTACTATACCCGCATCGTCACCCTCCCTGGCCATGGCGATCGGCCAACTAAACGATTTCAGGAAACCTCCGCCCTGGAAATTCTGGACCACTGTGCGCAGGAATATGAGCGTCTAGCCAGTGAAGTCGATCAAACCTATGTGGTAGGACATTCTCTGGGTGGGATCTGCACCTTGCTGACGGCAGCGGTCAGACCGCCAAAACTGGAAGGCGTGGTCGTTTTTTCCGCACCTTACGAACATGCCTACTTTTACAACTACATACACGGGTTCATGAATCTTCCCGTACGCGATATTATCCAGGGCCTCCGCTATGATACCCGGCAGAGAATGATCACCCGGTTTACACGACCCGAATGCGCCATCTGGAACGTTCCCAAGTTGCTCAACCAAAGCCGGATTATGTTTTCCTTGATGAAAGAGCAGGTCCACCAAATTGAAGTGCCAGTCAGTCTGGCCCATTCTGCCTATGACCTCACCATTCCCTACCGTGAAATGCAAAAGCTGGCGGAACGCATCGGCAAGCCCGAACGCATTCAAATGACCACCTTGTTGAGAAGCGGCCATCGAATTTTCCCCTCCAGCCATGACGCTGATGAGGCTGTTCAGCTTGTCCTTCGCTTTGTTGAAGAGGATTGCGCCCGATTAGCGCGCGCTTCTGCCTCCCTCCCGACGACCTTGGTCACTGCCTCCGCCAATCCGAGCTTATAATGAAGCAATGTTCATTGAATGTGGAGTGTAATGCGTGGACCGCAGAATGCGTGTTTTCCTATACGCCATTATTTTGGGAATGGGCGTGTATTGGCTGATTTTCCAGATTATGGCCGGCACTTTGAAAATGAGTCAACACTAGGGCGAATCGACATTTAGCTTTCTGAGGATATCGTTTCAAGGAAAAAGCAGCGCAGGCGAGATGTTTACAAGCCGTAAATGACGACGCCGGACAGCGCATTGACGCAAGCCTCAGAATGTTCAATTATCGATTTGTCCTGCTAACCCAGAAGGGGAAATGCTTCCAATAAGCGGGCGAAAATAGCCCCAACGCCAAAGGCGATTACCCACGACCCCACCAAAACCGCCAGCCCTTCCTTCATGCCGCGCTCCTTCCAAATCACCGTTGCTGATGCAAAGCACGGCACAAACAGGGTAATGACCATTAAACAGGTCAGCAGTTGCGTGGGCGTAATGTCATTAACCATATAGTACAGACCCGCCGCGCCAAAATCCCGACGCACCAACCCCATCACGAAGACCTGTGCGGTTTCATAAGGCAGGTGCAGCACCGTCTTGATGGCAGGGCCCAACAGGTTTTGGAGAACCGTGAGCATGTTTGTTGCCTGTAGCACCGCCACCAGCAGGGAGCCCAGCATAAACAGCGGCGCAGCTTCCTTGAGAAACACCACAGTCCTGACCCAGGTCTTACGCGCAATATTCTTGAAGTTTGGAATGCGCATGGGCGGCAGATCCAGAATCAAACTGGTGGATCGCCCCGGCAGCATTCTGTTAAGAAGCGTACCCAGAGCAACCAGGATGCCTAGCAGCGCTACTACATAGACAGCCCAAGCCTTCATTCCACCAGCTTTGGCCATCAGCGCAATCAACACACCCAATTGAGCGGAACACGGAATGGTAATCGCGAGAATCGTGGACGCAATGGTCCGCTCCCGGTTGGAAGTCAAGACTCGTGTGGACACGGTCGCCATGGTGACGCAGCCAAGTCCCAGAATCAGGGGAATCACGGCCCGCCCGTTCAGCCCAATCCGGCTCAACAGCCCGTCCGTGATGACGGCCACCCGCGGAAGATAGCCGCAATCCTCCAAAATGGAGATGTAGACGTAAAAGCCTAGAACCAGTGGGAACAAAACGCCAAAAATATACTGAACGCTCATCGTCAGGACGCCGAACTCGCCGCCCAGCACGATATACCAGAAGCTATCCTCTGCAAAGACTCTAGAAATCGCTTGCTGCATGAGGGGAATAATGCCTGGCCAACCGCCAGCCTCTTGCCCCAGCATAATTTTGTTTTCCGTAAAGTCCACCAAGTCGCCTGCAACCCAGATGCCGATCACCTGATACAAAGCAAACAGGATGGCCAGCATGCTGATAAACGCAATCACCGGGTTTAACAAGGCCTGTCCCACCGTTTGAGACAATTGTTGACGCACAGTCCCAGCCTTTTGGGTGCTTGTCACCACCTGAGCGGCAATGGCGCTGACATAACGGCGTCTAAGCCCATACATTTCCATCCGGTGCGCCAGGTTCTGCTCCAGCGCCCGCACTTCCGCCGGAGATGGCGCATCCGGGGTTGGATTTCCCTGCCGGGCTTCCGCGATATTGTTTTTGACCACCTCCAGGCCATCGCCTAACACGGCCACCGTCGGAAACACGGGGACGCCCAACAATTCCTCCAGTTTCGCGAGATCCACCTTTAAATTCCGGGACTCGGCCTCATCCAACTGGTTCACGGCCACCACCAATCGCTTGCCGTAATCAATCATTTGCTGAGTCAAAAACAAATCACGATCCAGACTAATCGCGCTCACAACGTTGATGACCACATCCGCGTCCAGAATCGCCTGCTCCGCAACCTGTTCTTCCTCACTCAAGCCGGAAAGCCCGTAAACGCCCGGTGTATCCATTACCTGAACACCATTTTCCAGTTGCCCCTTGGGGATATCAATGGTCGTTCCCGGAAAGTTGGATACATTAACATATAGACCGGTGAATGCATTGAAAAAGAGCGACTTGCCCACGTTAGGATTCCCGGCCAACACGACTTTTTCAATCGGTTGAACCGAAAGGGCCGCCGTTTCAAGCGACTTTGTCGACACGGATTTTGATAGCGGCGTCAAACTCATCGTGCTTATCTCACTCGGTCTTTTCGACTTCAATCTGACGACAGAGTTCCCTACCTAAGGCAATCTCAACCGCCCCCCGGCGAATCACAACCGGACCACCCGGTACTTTAGAGGCCAACTCAAGCACTTCACCTTCAGAAATACCCAGGCGCATTGCAACCGTAGAGGTCACCGGATCAGCAATCCGTCGGATGAGCAGCACGTCGCCAACTTTGGCTTGTTCCAGGGTCAGAGGGGCAGTCATGCCATCAAACTTCCAATCAGGGCAGTGTTGAGAATTATTATCAAAAAGAGGGGAAAATACAACGACACTCACTGACTAAATAAAAAACCAACACTGGCTCAGATTGTCTTTCACAAATAGCGCTTTGGGCAAAAATCGTAAATTTTAATTGCAACTCTGCGGCAATCCGGTCTTTTTGCAAGTGCATGAGCCAGGTCAACCAGCGCACAAGCTACCTTGGCGTCTTTGCGTTTCTCGGGCCATTCCATCCTGCGCCAAACCTATGTTCTAGTAACGGTACCGCTGTTGGAAACGCCAGTCCAACAGTGTCGTTATACATTTCTCTGGTTGGTGAGCCGTGCACTCATGGGCAAGCTTCTTGTTGTGCTCGCCTATGGCGTTTGAAGGCACTCATTAAGAGAAAAGTCTGCCAACACCTGCTTTGAGTCGAAGCAGCCATTCTCTTACACTTGAGCACCCATCGTTTTGCCGCTGAGCTTTTTGGAGCATTTTTTGCGCTATCTTTTGTTTATTAGCAGGTAAACTCCCAATCTGCATTTCCAGCAAAGGATATATCTTCGGCTCACCTTTATCTAAAGCAAACTCAAATGCTTTCATCCTATCTGGCTCGGGTATAACCCAAATCATTCTGATGACAGCAGGTAAATAACCTGGAGGAAGATTATTTATAGCCATTTTCCAGGCCGTTATTTTTTCTGAATCTGGCACTCCATAAAATTTAGCATCCACCCATTGCAAAACTTCTCTCGTTCTTGACAATGTTATTGCTTCATAAGCCTTAAGCCGGTCTTTGGGCGGGAGCTCATCAAAGTGCCGAACATAGCATTCTTGTGTTTTTGCTGTATATCCCTCCCCGCTCACAACAGTTATAAAACGATCAAGATCAAAAATAGGCTTGATGGAAATCGCTCCCAAGTCTACGACAACTCCATTAACCCTATTTTGGGGGTAATCATCTCCGAATTGGACAGGTAAATCACTGACAGAGCACCCAGGGCGGGTTTCTGTCGTCATGCCATCGGTAATCATGCCAGCTAGAAGCCAAGGTCGATTATGAGTGGGGGTATCCGTTGGATTAGAAGCGTAAAAATCAACACAATCTCTTAAAGGCCCCTGCCTTTTAAAATAAAGGCCCGCTGCTGTTTCAGGAAATGGGCCGTGAGAATACGGGTCTTTAATCCACCGACGATATACCTTAAAAACTAACGGAGGATGGTTTTCCTGTTCAATCGCGTACACGATGCCATTCTTCCCAGCCCCTATCCGCTGAAGTCGCACTTTTTTACCCAAGAACTCGATTTCGGCAACTTCCCGCTGCTCTAATAAATCAAGCTTATCAACAGCTAATGAAAGCTTATCCAAAGCTGAATACAGGTCTTCCGGAGATGCGTCATATGCTCTCAAAACAGTATCAGGAATCTCGCCTACATATGGTTCCGGTGCTGCCTCTACCAACCTACGTAATGTAGCGGGGTGCACAAACCCAAAGTAAGCGCCTGTTTTAGGGTTTTCAATTGCCCTGCGAATCTCACAGCTGTCTACTCCTGCCGGACTATCAGATGATCGGCCGTACACAGTCATACCAAATTTTAATGAGGATTGCCTGTTTTCAGTACAGGTAACCGGCGCATAACCCGCGAAAGCAATATTCATCTAGACCTCCAGAAAGTGATGATCGGGCTTTAAATGTATAAAGTACGACCAATTAAAAATTTGCTATTCCATCTTTTCCAGTCCCGTTACACAATTACACATAGGCTCCGGCTGCCTCTCAAAAATGAATCTTGTTTTTTGGAAAATCGTAAATCTTAATCGCTATGAATTTTAAAACAGCTCTGTCATACTACCAGTAGCCATCCATTTTTACTGATCGCCATAGCACCAGACCCGTCTTATTTGGGGATGTGCTTATTTTTTCCGAGCAGCATGGGCAAACTTAGCAGCAAGTCTTATGAGGTAATTCCGGATTCTATAAAGTGAGCAACCGTAACAATCGCTAACATATTCATTAGAAATGCAACAATACCAGCTACAAAAACAATACTGGCAAACTTTGAGACAGGCTTTTTGTACGTGTGCTTTCCAGCCCCCACTTTAAGTATAAGCTTCAGCGTGTATACAAGCCCATACCTTCTGTTTTACGGCTCTTAGCTTCAAGCTCTAAAAATTAACCCACATCAGCCGCATTAATCAATAAAAAATGCGAACAGAAGACTAATAATCCTTATAAGATACCTATTTACCCACAAAAAAATAAAAATACCTCAAAAAGACATAATACATAAACCCCATCAAGCCTGTTGTGCCGTTCTAGAAAATATCCGTAAGTCTCCAAACTATATTTAAAAGAAAAAAGAACGTTCAAACTTGCCAACCAAAAACAAAGTCTATTTTGCATTCAGTGGTACAACTTTTGCCCCATGCCCCTACTATCAGCTTACAAGGCGCATAAAAGCCCCTATGCTCGATTTTTATAAGTCCTCTCTAATTTAACAACTGACTTTGCACCCGCTAATGATAAATTCACTCAAGAGCGCAATAGCCAGTATTAGCATAGCGGCATCGTGTTTCTCGGAACAAACTATTTTCTAAAATTAGTCCAAGCGTAGTATCGACTCACGCTTAATTGCGATTCAACCCAGCAAATACAGCTTAATAATGTAATTTAAACGGATTTTGAGCAGGCATCGGTTGCGACTCCACCGCAAGCGGACGTAGATCTTTAAAGTCCAGAATCTGCCGACGCGCCCGTTGGAGAAATACGGCAGCCAGTGGCGGATCACCCGCTTTTAAGGCCTCAATGCCTTCCCGTAGATATTTGCCAAACTGCACCTGGGAATCCGCCCGCGTTGTATAAAGAATTTTGTCATGCTGCTGGGCGGCAGAAAGCCAACTGGCCGCATGGTACAAATCTTCCGTGTTGCCGGAACTCATTTTTTGAGCAATATGCGCCCGCAAAGCTGCCGGCGTCATGGAGGTAATTTGCCAAAGCGCCCTGCTCTCCGGGATAAACGGACTCGTTTCCACCGGGCGGCTCCGCTCAAAGGTATCCTGCTGCAACGTACCAGAGAGTTTCATTTCTCCAAGGGAGGCCAACTCCTTGGCAGACAGGCTTTGAAATGTTGGCTGCACAGGCATGACAGGCGCAGCATTTTGCAACATCTCGGGATGAGACGTAAAGCCAAAAATTCTCATGGAGCCTCCCTCGGCTCAATCTCTCACAAAGTCACACAACCAAACAAAAGCAATCTCTCAAGTTGTTTTTATTCTACCAGAGATTCTTAAAGATCAGTCAGAAATTTTCAGCGCATTCTTTCCGTTTTCTTCTGCGGTTATAAAAAACACCTTTCAAACAGACTTCTGCACGAGTCGATAGGGACGCCTTCTTCTCACAAAACAGCAGGAGCGCAGGCATTGCAATCGCGGTTCAGCTACATCCTGAACACCTTGATTGCAACCCAAAGCGCTCCTCATATCCTCATGAAGGACGAACAGGCTTGAGGCCATAGAACGAACGACTGGTTCAGGAGCCGCTTACCGGGCGAGGCCTTCCAACTGCTCTTCCAGCGCTTTAACCTGCTTGTTCACTTCTTGCAGGCGGGCTTTGTTTTTCTCAACCACGGCTTGTGGCGCGCGCTCCAGGAACTCAAAATTGCTCATCATCTTATAGAGTTGCTCCTGTTCCTTCAGCAGCACGGTCATTTTCTTGCGCACCCGCTCCAGCTCCTGCTCAATGTCAATCAGGCCGCCCAGCGGGACCATAATGCGGCTATGGCCCACCACGTTCACCGCGTTATGCTCGGATTGGACATCCATCACATCCAGCACATTCAGCTCGCCCAGCTTCACAAAGTGTTCCAGAATACCACGAGCCGTGACAATGGCATCCCGCTCCATCGGTTCCGTGGTGATAATGGATACATTAATGGGCTGCGTATGCGGCACCGTGTACTGCTGGCGGATATTCCGAATTGCACGCACGGTTTCCAGAATGTAATCCACGCGCTCGCTGATACCCGGATCAATCAAATTCTCATCCGCCTGCGGATACCGCGCAATCATGATGGATTGTTCCTTGCGATGCGGCAGTTTCTGGAAAATCTCCTCCGTGATGTACGGCATAATCGGGTGCAGCAACCGCAAAATACCATCCAGCACGTGCAGCAGGATGCGCTGGGTATTGGCCCGGCGTTCCGGCTCCTGCAGTTGCTTTTTGGCATACTCCACATACCAGTCGCAGAAGCCGTTCCACACGAATTCATACAGCGTATCGGCCAATTCCCCGAATTTATAGTCGGTTAACAACTGATTCGCCTGCCGAACCGCCGTATTGTAACGGCTCAAAATCCAGCGATCCATCAATGACAGATTGGCGGTATCGATCGGCTGATCGTCGACGCCGTCAGAGTCAGCCGGCGCAATGTTCATCAAGACGAAGCGGGAAGCATTCCACAGCTTGTTCGCAAACAGCCGCCCCTGATCAATCTTGTCTTTGGCGAGTTTGATATCCTGCCCACCGTAGGTAATCAGGCTAGTCAAGCCAAAGCGGAAGCCGTCACAGCCTACTTCATCAATCAATTCGACCGGATCAACCGTGTTCCCTTTAGACTTGCTCATCTTCTGGCCTTTTTCGTCACGAATCAAGCCATGAATATAAACCGTGTGGAAGGGTGATTTCCCGGTCAACTCCAGACCGAACATAGTCATTCGGGCCACCCAGAAAAAGATAATGTCAAACCCAGTCACCAGAACATCCGTAGGGTAGAAGTTTTTGTAGTCTTCCGCGTTTTCATCCGGCCATCCCATCGTGGAAAACGGCCATAGCCCCGATGAAAACCACGTATCCAGAACATCTGTATCTTGCTGGATATCCGTCGAGCCACAGTGCTCACAGGTATCCGGGTCCTCCAGTTCTACCGTTACGCCCCGGCACTGCGCGCAATGCCATGCGGGAATCTGATGCCCCCACCAGAGCTGCCGGGAAATACACCAATCCTGGATATCCGTCAGCCAGCGCAGGTAATCCTTGGTCCAGCGTTCAGGAATGAACTTAATCTCACCGGCTTTGAGCGATTGAATACAGCGATCAGCGAGCGGCTTGGTCTTGACGAACCATTGCTTGGACAATAACGGCTCAATCACCGTCTGGCAGCGCTGGCAGTGTCCCACCCGGTGGCTATGTTCACGCTTACGGACCAGGTAGCCTTGCTGTTCCAACAACGCTTCCGTGCGCAATCTGGCTTCTTTGCGATCCAGACCGCGGATTTCCTCCGGAATAAACGCTTCCGGTTTAATCCGGCCACGCTCATCCAGAATCCAGACTGGCTCCAGACCATGCTCCCGACCGATTTTAAAGTCATTTGGGTCATGCGCCGGCGTAATCTTCAGGGCGCCGGTTCCAAATGTCATATCGACGTAAGAGTCAGCAATGACGGGCAGCTCCCGCTCCGTGAGCGGCAGGCGAACCTTCTTGCCAATAAACTTGGCATAACGGGTATCTTCCGGATTCACGGCCACCGCAACGTCACCATACATTGTTTCCGGACGTGTGGTTGCCACTACCAGCGCACCACTGTCATCAGTCAGGGGATAAGAAATCTCCCACAGGTAGCTCTCTTCATCCACATAATCCGTTTCGATATCCGAAATAGCCGACACACAACGGGGGCACCAGTTCACGATATAAGTGCCCTGCTCAATCAGACCCTTCTTATATAGATGTACAAATGCATGCCGAACCGCTTTGGAAAGACCTTCATCCAATGTAAAGCGCTGGCGTTCCCAGTCAGGAGAAATCCCCAGCCGCTTAAACTGGCCTGCAATATCGGCTTTTCTAGCGTTCGCCCATTCCCAAACCAGGTTGATAAACGCTTCCCGGCCCAAATCTTCCCGGCTTTTCCCCTGTTCTCTCAGGTTACGCTCCACTACGTTTTGCGTCGCAATGCCGGCATGATCCATCCCCGGCATCCAAAGGGTTTTGTCTCCGAGCATCCGATGCCAGCGCACCAGAATATCCTGAATGGTGGAGTCCAACGCATGTCCCATGTGGAGCACGCCGGTCACGTTGGGCGGAGGAATCACCAAGCTAAACCGTTTTTGAGCGTTTAGGTTCGCTTCCGGCTTGAACAGCCGGTTATTTTCCCAAAATGAGTAAATGCGAGACTCGACCTCTTTGGGCTCATACGCCTTGGACAAAGCTGAGGAAGGAGAATTAGCCATAAGTTACCTTGCAAAAAACTATAGAGGTTGCACAAAAGAACGGATCGGTGGAATAAGTATAGTACAATATCAAAACAATCGCCGGAAACTCAAATAGCCTCCGTTTAGAGCCTGTTTGCTTCCAAGATGGTTGATTGACCGGCGTTTCGGCCCTTAACATTTTAAATCCCCGATGGATCCAGCGTGGATCCACACTACGCAGATGCGTTTGTTGTAGCAGTAACCCAGGTTCGCGATAATGGCTTCAAAAGAATTTGAACACGGATTTGGAGAAGAACGGAATATGCCTTCGGATGTGCATGAAAAGACCCCCGGCGTTTATGTTCGCGCAGAAAATGAGCTTCCGCATGAGCTGGACATGCTTTGGTCCAACTCCAAAGCGTATCAACGGGAGGATCGTTCACCGATCATTCCTTTCATAGCCGGTGTTTTGACGGGTGCCATCCTGACGGGCACCGTTTTTATGTTGTTCCTGAACCAACCCAAGATTCAAACCGGTAGCAGTGAATTGGAAGCGCCGATTTCGGAATCCATAACCCCTGCAACGGACAAGGAAGCAGTCTCAGGTGGCAGGATAGAAAAAGCCCCGGACACCATGATGAATAGCACCACATATAAAGTAGTGAGTGGTGACACCTTGGGCCGTATAGCCGAAAAAGTCTACGGCTCCAGCGCACCCAAGTATATTGAAAAGATTCAGCGGGCCAACAATATGAGCAGCCCAGACAGCCTGCAAATTGGGCAGAAGCTGGTTATCCCCCCTAAAGATTACTAATTAAGCGCTATTTTTAGACCACGCAGTCGGTGATCTTCTCACTGACTGTTTTTTGCTGTTCTTCAATCCAATAGCAATTCTCAACAGTTAACTGTTTTTATTTTCATACTTGCTTAAAGCGAGCCTCAATCACTAAGTCTGAGATTATTCACTAAACCGTTTTATGACGAGGGGAAGAACAGTATGGAAGTGAAGCTGACCTCTCTACAGCATGCCTTTAAGTCTGCTGATCGTAATGGAGACGGTAAACTGAACCGCCAGGAAATAGCAGCGGCAAGCTATGAGGTATTGAATGCACCTGAAGGCCGAACGACAAAGGAAGTGAATACAGCACTTCTCTTCGCCACATTTCTACAGGGGGGTAAGGATGGATGCGGTCTATTCCCTGATTTCGACGGGGATCAAAACATTAGCTTCCAAGAGTTAAAGGAACTGGCTACAAAGGGTGGCAAGGAAAAAAGCATTGATTCCGCAGACTTTCGAGCCGCTTTCCCAAGCCGTTTTCAAGAGGGTGGTCGGGATGTAGACATCGCCCAGCTCGGAAACATTGCGCAAGGCGATAAAAGCTACATCGGTCAGATCTGGCAAAACACAATGGGACATATGCACAGTGTACTGCAGAACCTCTTGGAGCAGAACGCAGCCACGCCTCCAAATGCTGAAGTCATGGATATCTGACAAGCCTTTTGCAGTTCAACTACTAAAACGGGGCCGCCTCTTCAACAAAATCAGGCGGCTCCATTTGCACGGTAATATGACAAAATTCAAAGCAATTCCGCAAATCCGCTTCCAAAGCGCGGGCAATGTCGTGCTGAAACGCGTCCTGAGTCACCCTGACATGCGCCGTTAAGGCATCTTTACCGGTGGTAATGGTCCAGATATGCACATCATGCACATCCAGCACGCCCTCGCGTTCCTGGATAAACTGTTTGACCTCATCCACATCCAAATGCCGGGGCGCTGCCTCCATTAAGATATGAAACGCCTCCCTAAATAAACGAAGCGCGCTATACAGCACCAGGGACGCAATCACAACGCTCATGACCGTATCCAGCCACGAAACCCGAAAAATCAGAATCGCCACCGCCGTCAGCATATTCCCCAGGGAATCCGCGATATCCGCCATCACGTGGAACAGGGCGCCTTTCACGTTGAGGTTGAGTTCCTTGGCGGGGTATAGCACCCAGGCAGATAATAAATTGATAAGCAGCCCCAAACCGGCAATCCCCAACATGGGCCCTCCATGTATATGAATGCCTGCATGACTCACAAAGCGCCCATACGCCTCCCACAGAATATATAGCGCCATCAAAATCAGCGTTATGCCGTTCAGTAGGGCGGCTATAATCTCCAACCGGTGATATCCGAAGGTTTTTCGTGGGGAAGAGGTTATCCTGGATACCCATGTTGCAGTCAATGCTAACGCAATGGCCCAGACATCCGCCAGTTTATGACCTGCATCAGCCAATAACGCTAAACTTCCGGATAAAATACTGCCAAAAAACTGGGCAACCAAGTAAAAAATAGCCAAAACCAGCGCAATTTGAAGCTTTTTCAGGTATTGCGGGGCGATTCCTTCCGCCAAACCGGCATGATAATGGTGGTGATAATCATGCTCCCGCCCATGTCTGCAGTGGGTCGTCATATATAAAATCTTTCTTTAGATTTATATTTAAATCTTAAAATCAATATAAAAAACTGCCCTCATTTCAGGCATTCAGTTTACATTTGCTGTTTTTATTTAATTTGTATATGATAATATATCCAAAACAAATCATTATGATATTCTTTATACCTATTTTTATTCTTGAATACTTCACAAAGAAGCCGATCTAAATTCCGCCAAATGTTAACCGAATGAGCAACAGAGGTTGCAGCATTCTTGTTAAACATAGTAACTTGAGATCGCTCAAGAGGAATCCCCTCTAATAACGCGAGAAATCTCTCTATGAGGCTGTTTTAAGCAGATTTCTCCCCATTCTGTCCCAAAACAGGAGACGAAGAGCCCAATGGTAAATAAAAAACTGGCAACACTGCTGGGATTAGCAGTACTGCTGGGCCAAACAACTCTATTGTCGAACTTATTCGCCCAGGCAGATAGCCAGATTCTCAACGACACCGCGTTTAACAACGCATCCTCCGTTCAAGTGGCGTCCGTTACCAACCATACCGAAGTGGCATCCACTGATGTCCTGCTGAACGGTAGCCACGCAAAGTCCCGTAAAATACCGGATATTTTCACCATCAACCAAGGTGAAGGCAGATTGCCGATTATTATCCAGGTACTTCCGCAGGATGAAGACACCGCAAGCCTGTTCGTTAACGGCAGCGAAATCCTCCGTTACAAAGGCGAAGTGGCCGGGCTGAACGCATACAGCCGCGCCAAGATGGCCGCCACCAAGCTGAACAGCATGATGGTGATTGACTCTGCAACGGCGGACAGCATCAAACCCGCGCTGGTCAACAACAACCCCATCCTGGAAATGGGTGGTGTGACCTTGCTGAGCATTGACGCAGAATCAGCCAAAGCGGCTGGCGAAACACCTGAAAAACTGGCGTTCTCCGCTGCAAACCGGCTGCGTCGGGTTTTAGGCGAAAACGTTCTGAACGCAAGCGCCTATCCCCAATTCACCGCCAGCGCGCATGCCCCGACTTACAAGAGCACCGGCCGCGTCCAGCATGGTGAAGCCTCCTGGTATGGCCCTGGCTTCCACGGGCGCCGCACAGCCAGCGGAACACGCTATAACATGTACGAAATGACCGCTGCACACCGCACGCTGCCGTTTGGTACGCTGGTTCGCGTGACCAACCACCACAACAAGAAAACCTGCGTGGTTAAAATCACCGACCGCGGTCCCTACGTCCATGGGCGCATCATCGACCTCTCCAAAGGCGCAGCCCAAGCCATCGGCATGTCCGGCACTGCCAAGGTCACCTTGGAAATTGTGAGCGGCGGCTAAACAAAAATAAAAATTGCAAATCAGCCCTTGCGGTCCTTGTAAAGGATTGAACCGCAGGGGCCTTTGCTTTATGCTCTGATGTTATGAGTACTGAGATTCGTGTTCGCATTGCCCCCAGCCCAACCGGCTATTTACACGTTGGCACCGCCCGGACGGCGCTTTTTAACTATCTATACGCCAAAGGTCACAACGGCAAGTTTATTTTGCGCATTGAAGACACCGATTTGGAACGCTCCAAAGAGGAATTCACCCGAAACATTTTTGAAAGCCTGAAGGCGCTCGGCCTCAACTGGGATGAAGGCCCAGATATTGGCGGTCCTTATGGCCCTTACGCCCAATCCCAACGCCTGGATATTTACCGGGAATGGGCGCAGAAGCTGATTGACATGGGGTATGCCTACTATTGCTACCACACTCAGGCAGAACTGGACGCTGAACGAGAGCGCGCCCAGGCAGAAAAACGTCCTTACGTTTACAGCGGCTCCTGCCGGGAAGAGAGCTTCCGGACAGAACTGGCGAAAAAGCCCGCCGATGATGGAAGCCAACGCAAGCCTTCCCTGAGATTCCGGATTCCAGAAGGACGAGGCTCCATTACGTTCCAGGATCACGTGCGTGGCGAAGTTTCTTTTGATAGCGCACTTCTGGGTGACTTTGTCATTATGAAGTCAGACGGTACGCCTAGCTATAAC
>DATNQC010000258.1:0-3197 GCA_036702885.1 Oculatellaceae cyanobacterium
GTTATAGCTAGCTGATCTGTTGGGGCATGACTGACCCAACAGAGTTGTTTTACTTTGGTCTTCATTTACGTTGAGACAGAAGTAACACATTTTCGTTATGTTTTGTTTTTGATACTCTGGCTACCCCAATTTACCTTGTAATCAAGGAGTCATCACATGACATCAATCCCGAATGCGCAAACAGCCTTTCCGATTGACAAGGATACTGCCACTCCTGGTGAATATGGCCGGAAAGCTTATCGAAAGTTTCATGAGACAGAACAGGATACACTAAAGCGCTTGAACGCGCAGGGAGATTTCCAAGCAGCGGTGCAACTCATAAGCTCTCCTGTTCGGTATACCCCGCTAAACACCGTGAAAAACGGGTATTTGACGGACGAGGGCAAGGAAAACCTGTTAGGTTTTGCCGATGAATTTATCCAAGCCCATGACAAAAACAAGGACGGGGTTCTGGACCATCGTGATTTTTATGAGCGCCTGGAGTCTAAGGAAAAGAAACGTCTTGATCGGATTGACTACGAGCTGGCGCACCCCGCCATCCCTGAGGAAGAGCGTGAACAATTACAGGAAGAGCGGAAGCATCGGCTTAACTTTATCCGGGAAGCGTCCGAGGAATTGGTTAAAATGCTGGACCTGCCAAACGCTCAGGGTGAAACGGATGGCCTGGTGTCACGCGATGAGGCTGCGGCGCACTTCCTGACGCAGGATGATACCTTGGGTAGTATCAAGCGGAATATGGATGATATCAAGGCGGAATTCCAAGCCACCAGGCCTAATGACTCCTGGGATTGGTTCCAGTTCAAAGTGGGGGTTGGCATTGCGCTCGCCCAGATCATTGGCAAACTGAAGGGGGGAGAGACGCCCTTCAAGATGGATGGACGGATTAGCGGTGCAGAGCGCTTCGTATCTGGCATCTGGTCTATGGTCCTTCCGGAAAGTTCTCGTGCTGCCATTATCCGGAACTATCGGGAACACGACTTGGAACATTACAAGCCGAAAGTTACTAACGCCAAAGACTAAGCGTCATCTTGGACGCCAGTCTGATATCGAGCATCCGAAGCTGAGACGTTGAAAAGAATGCCGAATTGAGCGGCAGCATGCTGCTCGTCCGGCTTAGGCTATAATTAAGGAGCCAGTAGATTAATGAGAGGATGCCTGTGGTGAGCAATTACATCGCTGAATTTCCAAAATACCGGACATGGGCTGTGGTTGGCGTTTCTGAAGATCGGGAAAAGTACGGAAATAAAATCTATCGGGATTTACGCGAAGCGGGGTATCAGGTGTATGCGATTAACCCCAAACTGCAAACCGTTGAAGGCGATCCTTGCTATGCTTCTGTCAAAGCATTGCCGGCTATCCCCGATGTGGTGGACCTGGTGGTTCCCCCGGCCGTTTCATTGAGCGTGATCCAGGATTGCATTGAAGCGGGAATCAAGCGGATCTGGTTCCAACCGGGTTCCGAAAGCGAGGAAGCGATTCAAAAAGCCAAGGATGCTGGGATGGAAGTGGTCCATGATGCGTGCATCATGATCCAGAAGCGTGATTGGGGCGTGGAAGTTTAACCCACGCCGGATTCCGGCTGAAGCATCTCGGACAGGTTTTCCTGACCGGGAATGTCGAAATCGCTCATTCCGCAATCGAGTATATAAACATAGTTGATGAGTTGTAGCGCCAATTCTTGACGGGTTTCCGTCGGCAGGTGCTTGAGAAGCTCTACGAGGTGGCGTGCGTGCATTTCAAACCGGCTACGCCGAAAAGTTGGAAATATAAATCGCACGCGCTCAGACTTACTGCCTTGTTCTGCCTTGTCTAACAGGTTCCGGGATTCCATCAGCTTGAACATGTAACGGGCTGCCAGTTCCTGATGGGTTTTGGAAGCATTTTGAAGCAGGCTGATCGCCATCGACAAAGTTGGATCGTTGTCATACCACCTGTTTTGCATAGACCGCACTCCGCCCATGTACACCTGGATGGTATCGGCGCGACAGTTAAGAAATGTAGGGTCAGGTTATATTTCTTAACAAGATTCGACGTCTGGATGACAATGTCCTGAGAGCCAGCGCTGATCTTCAAAATCAGGTGGAAAGCGTTCTGTTCCGGCTGATTTTGAACGGTTTTCACCCCAGGAATTATCTGAAAGTGAGTCCTGTCCAGCTTGAAGGGAGCTCAGCCAAGTGGCTAACCCAACGTGATACCTGAGTAATAGAAGACGCCTTTACATTTCTTATAAAATCAAGGAAACTCTGTCGGAGACTTTGCTGACTTGGTGCACAAAGGAGAAGGGGCAATGCAGTATCGAAGCACGCAGGATCTGCCAAGCCATTTGCGGGAACATTTACCCGAATTTGCGCAGGAAATATACCGTGTGACCTATAATAACGCCTATCGGGATTACGCTGATCCCGCCAAGCACAAGGACTTTTCGTCCTTGGAAGAGGTCGCGCACCATATTGCCTGGGCGGCGGTCAAAAAGGAAATTGAAAAATCTTCCAAAAAGCAGCGCCACCTTAGTCTGGGGTAGAGATGTTCGCAACGGGTTGCGGATTTTGCCTCAGGACGCTCAGCAAAATGCCGCCTCCCAGTACTCCTGAAGCGATGGAGCCTGCCAATATGCCAATCTTGGCAGTGGTCAGGATGTTTCCCTGAAACGCCAATTCCGCAATGAACAGCGACATGGTGAAGCCAATACCGCCAAGACAAGCCAGGCCTAGCATGTGACGCCACTGGATGCCATCCGGCAGCTTGCTGAGCCCCAGACGTACCGTCAGCCAACTGAACAGGAAGATGCCCGACTGCTTGCCAAGCACCATTCCCACGATAATTCCCAGGCTGACAGGATGGGAGAGGGACTGTGTGAAACTGCCTGTGGAGAATGACACACCGGCATTGGCAAGTGCAAAGACTGGCATAATGCCGAAAGTCACCCAAGGGTGCAGGCCATGCTCCAACCTTTGCAGGGGAGATTGGGCTTCTTCGCACAGGGTCGCAATCTTGTGGACGCCGGCCTGGTAGTCGTCCTCTTCCAAAATGGCGTATCGGCTTGTGCCGCCCACTTGGCGCAGGGTGCCCAAAACGGTCATGCCGTCATCGTAAAATCGTTCCGGTTTGATATTGGAGCTGGCGGGAATGCAGAGGGCGAGCAAAACTCCGGCAATGGTGGCGTGAATGCCGGATTTCAGCATAGAAAACCAAAGCAA
>DATNQC010000435.1:0-9756 GCA_036702885.1 Oculatellaceae cyanobacterium
GATCGATAAGCTGCAAGGCGATCTGGTCGCCATTATGTTCCTGATCGAATTAACCTTCCTGAACGGACGCACCCAATTGCCGACATTGGTTAACACCCACTCGATGATTCAGTTTTAATTAACCGACCCCCAACGTCCCAAGCGCTTTAATTTTCCGCAGCGGCATTTTGCCAGTTGTGATGCCAATTAGGTATACACTGGCGTCATTGCCCTGCGGAAAATGGTTTGCTATAACCAGTTTAAATGTCATTGGGATCAGTATGGGGATGCTTCCTTCCTATCAGCGCGCACTTCAGGCAGAAGTGGCTTTTTACCGCTCAGCCTGTGTTCTTTCGTGCATGGCTGGGTTGGTTGCGCTTTCCGCACTCATCGGCATTATTATCAAACAACCCTGGTTAACCCATTGGGGCTTCCCGGGAAGTGAGCTCAAACCATCCACTGCGTTGGCTGTCATAGCCCTGAGCATCGTCACCCCATTATGCCTGGCGCCTCGCCGCCTTGATAAACACTCATCAGCCATCCGTCTGTTAGGTTATGCCTGCTTTTTGTTTCCCGCCATTTTCGGCCTGTATTATACGATTTACCACCTGGTTTCCGTTCATTTCAATTTTTTGGCCATTTTGTCGCGTCCAGCGCTGAAAGGTCCGCAATTCCTGACAGCGGTGAGTATTACGATCTTCTCTGGAGTTATTTTAACGCTTATCAAATGGCGAAATCGGGAAAATATCGTTGTTTACGGGGCCGGTTTTCCCGCCGTTATCATATTTAGCATTGCATTATTCGCCATCCTGGGGCACTGGCAGCATCTTCCGCACCTACCGAATTTTATGATGTCCTGTCCTTGCGCAGTTGCTTTTCTGTTTCTCACTCTGGGTCTTTTAATGGGAACCATCCCCTTCAAGGGGCTTTTTTTACCGCTACTCAGCCTACGTCCTAAAACGGTTCTAATGAGCATCCTCAGCGTTTTTGGGGGACTGGCCCTTTTAATAAAAGGACTGGAGGATATTCATTCAATTCACCAGTTAGTAAGTGGGAATTTAACTCACTTAACCCGTCATCTGGTCGTCTCAGCAATGAACACGGTGTGTTTAACCACGCTTTTTGTCGTTCTTTCTTTAAGAGCGCTGCACAATTACGATGAAGCAGCATACAGGGCCGCCGCCCAGAAGGAATACACAGACACCGAAGCCCTATTACGGCGTGCTACGGAAATCATTCACAATGACCTTCCCCTTCACGAGCGAATGCAACGGATCACCCACTTAATCAGCGCCGTGCTGGGCTATGAGTACTGCGTTATTACCGGGTTTGCCGCGAACACTGGAAAAATCAAGGAGCCCTTCAGTTTTTATGATGCTACCAATCCACTTTGGAAGCCTCAGCTATCCAACCCGATGCAAGAGGCGCTTGAAAAGATTCTGCCGGAAATTTGCCGCGAAGAGCAAGTTGTAGAGATTAGTCAGCTCAATCCTCAACAAATTCAGGCTATTTTTCCATCAAACCCGGTTTACGGACTGGCAGCGCCCATGCTATACCGGGATCAATGCCTGGGTGCTGTTTTTTTAGCCAAAAAGCAACAACCCAAGAATATGCCGTATATAGAAAAAAGAATTATCAACTCGTTGGCAGAACAGCTCGCCATTGTCATCACCCAACAGGAGCTGTTGGATACCCTCAAAATTACAGAATTAAATTTTCAGAAAATTCTGGATGCCAACATTATCGGCGTCATATTTTGGCGCTTGGATGGAACCGTCACATACGCAAATCAGGCCTTCCTGGATATGACAGGATATACCAGAGAAGATATCAAACAGGGCAAGGTAACATGGCCAAACCTGATCCCTCATAGCGAAGAAGAGGAGTATTTTCGCCGGATTCGTGAAATTGTGGAAAAAGGGATCATTTTACCCAGAGAATCCCATTTCCAGACAAAAGATGGAAAACTTATTGACGTCATCCGCAGTTCCACCATGCTGGAAGGCGACAAAAACGAAGTTTTCTCGTTTATCGTCAATATCACCAAGCGAAAACAGGTCGAAACGGAGTTAACCGAGAAAAACAAGGAACTCGAACAATTCGCGTCCATTGCATCCCACGATTTACAGGCCCCATTACGCAAAATTCGCACGTTTCTGGATATCCTTCAACAGGATGCTAAGGATCGCCTGACCGAGACGGATCTCGCCTATATTGAGCGCGTGCAGAGCTCCGCGCTTCGTATGCAACAACTTATCAGTGATCTCCTCTCACTCGCCCGGTTTAGCCGGAACCTGCGTCCCTTTGAACAGGTCAACATGCGGGATTTACTGCACCAGGTCTTGCACGATCTCGCCATCGAGATTGCGCAACGGCAAGCAATTGTAGAGGTCGGCGAACTTTTCCCCATTGATGCGGACCCGACGCAAGCCTATCAATTGCTCCAAAACCTGCTCAGCAACGGCTTAAAATACCAAAAACCGGATCTGCCGCCCCATATTAAGATTCACATGGAAAAAGTCGGCTCTAACCGCTGTCGCCTCATCTGCGAGGATAATGGCATCGGTTTTTCTCCAGACAAAACCGAGTGGATTTTCAACCCCTTTATCCGTATCCACCCGGATTCTCAAACCAAAGGCACAGGAATCGGGCTCGCTATTTGCCGAAAAATCACGGAACGGCATCAAGGCAAAATCTGGGCTGTTTCTCAACCGGGAGAAGGGGCGACATTTATTGCGGAACTCCCCATTCGCCAGACCAGCCTCTCGCCTGCCACGTTCGATAGTGAAAGTATTTCCAAGCAGGACTAAAACCCTGTCAAACTCATATATTTGGAACATTCCAATGAAATATACGACTTATTCATCGTGACATGACAAACGATATTGTTTGGCGTGCCACCTGTTTCTCCACCAACAACCTAAGAGCGACTAATCGATAATCTCTCCTCCATACTGAATGACGGGCTTCCCGCCCGTTTTTTATTACCGGCCATTGCTGAGGCCTCGTAAAGCAAAAACACGGAACTTCAGTTCCCGAATTACATCTTGTAACCAAGGAGCTATCTGTATCGCTCTGTGTAACAATACGGTTCAACGTCTGGCAATGCTCTGATGACTCGCTCACCGGAAATTTTTCTGACAGACTCGTTGCGGGCTGAAACTCGCAACATCATTGAGCTGGCCAAGCCCTACAACACGGTCATCTTATTGTATGGAGACGATTTTTCCGACCGCATCCTGGGGAGTTGGGCTGAACTGGATCGGCTGAATCTGCCCACCCGTCGGATTGGGCAGGTTTATTCCGGCATTGAGGTGCACACCTTCGGATTAGACGAGTTTCCCGAAGGGACGGTACTAGAGGTACACGTCCGGGAAGCGCCAAGGGACACTATTTTTCAAGATCCTCGCCGCTCCTCATACCGAAGTCTCTTGAACGAACTGTCCATCATTTCCGTTCAGGTTCGTCAGCGGGCTTTAGACAACGATTTCCTCAGCCTGTTGAGCTGAACCGTAGAATGCTCAATCCCCGTTGTCTTCTGATTTGGCAGAATCGCGTCTTCGGCTTATGATATTAGTCGAAGGGTTATCCCGGTTTGGGTAGCTCCATATTCCGGCCCCAATTGATATGCAAAGCAAGAAAGAGCGTCATCATGAGCGAAATCGTCTTTTTTGAAGGGCAGTTTGTTCCTCTGGAGAAAGCCAATCTCAGCGTAAAAAACCACTCTTTTCTTTACGGGACGTCTCTTTTTGAAGGTATTCGAGGCTACTGGCTCCCTGAAACCAGCCAGATGTCCATTTTCAGGCTAAAAGAGCATTACGAACGCATTCTTTCCAATAGCAACATCTATTTTATGAGACCAAAGGCTTCCATTGAGGAGCTTATGGCACAGACTTCCGAGCTGATTCGACGGAATGCTCCCCGTCAGGATATGTATATCCGCTTTACGCTATTCAAAAACGGCATCAATATTGGTCCCTACCTGGATAAGCTCGATACAGACTACTGTATCTGGACGCATCCACTGGGTAATTATGTGGATATCGACGGCCTGCATGTCACGGTATCCTCCTGGCGTCGGGTGGATGACAACGCTATTCCCCCGGCAGCCAAAGCCGGTGGCGCTTATATGAACACGGCATTGATGATCACAGACGCCAAGCGGAAAGGCTTTGACGAGGTCATCGCGCTCACCGAAGACGGCCACGTTTCCGAAGGCAGCGCCATGAACTTCTTTATGGTTCGCAAAGGCAAACTGGTGACGCCACCTGTTTCCGCCAACATCCTGGAAGGGGTCACCCGCGATAGCATTATTCAACTGGCCAAAAACGAGCTGGGTCTGGATGTGGAAGAGCGCGCCATCGATCGGACCGAGCTTTACCGGTGTGAAGAGGCGTTCTTTACAGGCACAGCGGCCCAAGTTGCACCCATTACCCAAATTGATCACCGCCCGGTCGGCAGTGGTGCAGTGGGTGAAATTACCCAGCAATTGCAGAAAATTTACTTTGACGTGGTGAAAAACCGCAATCCCAAATACAGCCACTGGTGCACGCTGGTTGATATCCCGGTTGCATCTGAAAAACCGGAACTTAGTCAAGTTTAAGCCAAAGTTCTGACAGGTTTTCCGCAATTCGCAGGCTTGAACTGTAGAGCTTATGTTGTTATGGCTCAATTGGCCTACCTCTAGCAAGAGCTGGCTCACAGTGCTAACCTAAAGGTAAGATGAAGCCTTTATTCTCCCATTTCCGAAAGTCCCGGCTGGCAGTCTTACTGACTGTCGTCTTTGCCTGGGCAGCCGTTGTCTGTATTGTTCCGCAGGTCGCCCATGCATGCTGTCAAGGTGGCAAATCCAGCCATGCAAAATCGGAAATACCTTGCTGCCAGGGAAAAATCACTTCCATACCAGTTGCTCAGGCAGACAAGCCAACCACTTCTTCGGGCTTAACGCTGGACTTGTCAACACCCGCACCAGCATTGACGGTGTTTTTCTTTGCTTTGCCTGCAAAGCACCAACACGCACTTCTTTCTTCTTATATACAGGATCAATCAAACCGCTATCTTGAGCTTCGTAGACTCCTGAATTAACGCGCAAACGGGATAGTCCACAAACATCTCTTTGTACGTATCAATTCAGGAGAATATCCATGAAAAAATTGTTCTTTGTGCTGTTTTTGGCACTCTCTGTGGTATCCGGCAGCCTTCTGGCTGCTAAAGCCCAAATGGGTTGTTGCCTGGAAAAGGCATCTTGTTGCTCTGGCTCACAACCCTGCTGTAAGTAAAAGGGCAGCAAAGTCTAAAAGGCCTCGGTAGCCGGTGCTACCGAGGTCTTCCTCTATTTTTTGGAAAAAAAGAATGTTACATACGCAACATTTACCCTAGAGAAAAAATCCATCTGCCCGAAAACTTAAAAACCCCTTAAATGAAAATCTCTGTTTCAGTGAGTGGAAAGGGAGCAGTATGGTTCAGAGTCAATCAAGTTCCATCCCCTCTGCGGTTTTTGAGAAAAGTTACGCCTCCAAGGGGCCTGTATGGAGCAGTCACGTATCCCTGAATCCGTTGCTTTCACCTGAATTGAAAATTCAAATTCTAGTGACGGAAATGTTCAATCAACTCTCCGATTCAATCATTCAACTACCGGGAGAGAAGCCAAGCGAATAATTCGTCTGGTTTGACATCAGTTTCTACCTACCCACTTCCAATTAGCGTTCAAGTAACTTCTTAATGGACAAACATCATGATTAGAGCTTCTCCCTAAAAGTGCCTTAAACAATCCACTCTTCGGGACGCCTGTGTTCCCATTCTGCCCATGGGGTGCCCTTACTATAAGGGGTACAGACTCTTTATGGTAAAATCGGGTTGCAAGCGTACTAAACTGAAGCAATATGAACCGAAGTCTATGGCTGAAAATCGGTGGGACAGCGATTTTGCTGTTCTATTTGTTTAGCACCCATGACTTTTCACGGACCTATGTGGTTTTAAAAGAGTCTACAACCTGGTTATTACTTCCTTGCCTGGTCGTTTCGCTCTTCAGTCAGGTGTTGGGGGCCTACCGCTGGCAAATCTTGTCCACCCCTCAGGGGTTTGATTTACCATTTCGGGAATTTTTCAAAACATTTATGTTGGGGAATTTTCTCAGCCTGTTTCTACCCGGTACAGCAGGCGGCGATATCGGCAGGATCTTCTATATTGCCAAAAAGAGCGGACAATCCAGCCTGAAAGCACTAGGAACACTCATTCCTGAACGAATCTTTGGCTTGCTGACACTGTTACTGTTAACCGCCATCGCCGGGCTGTTACTCCCCACCCAACAGATAGCGGCCTATTGGCAAACCAGCGTGCTTTCCTTTTGTGGATTCACGCTGCTGGGCTGCCTATCCCTGTATCTCATCCCCATACAAAAGCTCGTAGAAAAATTCCCGCACCTGACCGTTTTATCGCACTTTTCCGTCTATTGGCGCAATCTGCCGCTGTTGTCATTATCCTTACTGCTTTCCCTGCTTGCCCACCTGTTGATGATTCTGATTCATCTGCTAATCGCTCAAAGTTTGGGATTGAACCTATCCTTTGCGTGCTTGACCTGGATTTATGGCCTGGTCAGCCTGGCAGCCGTTTTACCCATTTCGTTGAACGGAATGGGCGTTCGGGAAGGTGCTTATATCGCCTTACTGGGATTATTTGGGGTTTCATCCCATCAGGGAATGGCATTTGCCCTGTACTGGTTTTTCATCTTGCTGATGACTGGCTTGCTAGGCGGTTGGCCGCTTTTGACGGGCAATGCACTGCCTCGGCCACAACCGAAAAACACACCATAAATCATCTCGCAATACTCATCTGAGTCACTGAATCCTCCAACAACCCCAAGGAATAAACTCAAAATGACTCCGCCTAAAAAGTTATCCGTTTTCATCCTGAGCAACGACGATCTCACCTCCAATCTGATCTTTTCACCGCTTTTCGATTCCCCCATGATTGAAGTCTGCGGTGTTGCCTATACCACCACGCTCACCAACAAAAAAGGGGGCTTCAGCGGCGCTTTGGAAGTTTTGAAAAAAACAGATTTTTGTTATTGGCTGTATTTGGTATTAACCAATGGATTTTTCAAAGTTTTTGAAAAACTAGCCCTGCAATTCAACATCTATCCTCAAGGCACCTGGCTGAGTTCTCTTCGTGTTCTTTGCCGCAAACATCAGATACCGCTTTATCATTCTGCTAACTTTAACAGCCCCGAATTTTTAGCCCTCCTGAAAGAAATGCAACCTGATCTCATTCTGAGCCGGGTCAACCAAATTTTAAAAGCGGATATTCTATCCATTCCCACACATGGCATCTGGGGAGTTCATTCCAGTCTGCTACCCTCCTATGGTGGCATTGCCGGAGAGTTTCACGGTTTACGCATGGGCGAAAAACAACTGGGGACATCCATCTTTGGCGTCAGCCTCAAGCTGGATGAAGGCCCCGTGATTTCCCAAAGGGCCATTCCCGTACAGGCCAAGCGCTCCCTCTTCTATCATCTGCTTTCCAACAACCTGGCGGCCGGACAACTGGTACGACAAACCATCGAGGCATTAGCCAAGGACACTCTGGAACAAGAGACCACTGTAATACCCGGATTGGAACCCAGTTATTACAGTTGGCCCAAACCGGATCAGGTGCGGGATTTTCTGAAGGCCAAACAACGCTTCATGACAGGGATGGAGTTATTCCGGTTTATCACGGCTTGCCTGATGCTCCACAAGGCCTTACCTTTCAAAGTCGCTCCACAAAACCCATCTCCCGCATCAGCCAATGGCACATCAGGCTAACTCTTCCCGCAAAATCTTCTCCAGTCCTTGCAGCAGTGTTTCGACTTGAGAGGTCTTTACCGGGAAACCAAACCGACTCTCATAAAGTCCCAGTGGCAAGTTAATAATGCCTTCCGCCATTTCCCGGGCATGCGGTGTGGTAGGATACCCTTTTTGCACATAAGCTGGCAGATCCGCCACACTATAGTCCACAATAATACCGATTTCGACGCCCAGTTCCTGCTCAAGCCGTTGCCGAACGCAATCTCGACGTTTAGGTGGAATAAAGACCGGAAAATGACTCCAGGTGTTACCTTCATGGGCTTCTGCAAACAGAAGTTCAATGCCATCCTGCCGTAAGCGGCTCAACACTTCCACATAACGGCTTGCCAAAGCTCGACGGGCCGTAATCCGCGCCTCATAACGCGCCAGGGATTGCAGCCCGATTGCCGCTTCAAAGGGCAGCATGGGGCTTTGGAAGTCATCGGGCAAGTCAATCCGATCCGGATGGTAATAGTCCGTTTCGGAAGAAAGCAGACGGGTATGATGAATCAACCAGTAGACCACGCCATAAAATAGCGGCGTAAATGCCAACGCCGCCGCAAAAGCGTAAAGCCGCGCCTTCATTTCATCCAGCCCGAAAGGTTTTATCGAATTTTGCAGGCGATCTTGCTCAATCAGTTCGCGAACTTTTTGAGCCAGCACGGCATTTTTCAGGGTGAGCATCCCTCCCCGGACGCTATTCAACAGTTTGGAGATGTTCATACCAAAAATGGCGCCATCACCCCACTGCGTCACCACGGCGCCTTCGCGATCCACCGTAAAATAGCCATGCGCGCAATCCTGCAGAACAAACACATGCGGGTAACGCGATTTAATCCGCTCATAGAGCGCTTTCGTTTCCTCCGCCACGCCAAATAAATGGGTGGGAATAATCATGGCTGTTTGCTCTGGAGCAGCCGCCACCGCCGTCAGATAGTCTTCGGGAGCCGGTTGGAAACGCCCGGGCGCATTATCCAGAAAAACCGGAATATTACCCGATAACGTCACTGCATGCGCCACAACCACACAGGTATAGGAGGGCAGAATTACCTTCTTGTTTTTAACATCTAGGGCTTTGAGCAGGTAATACAAGCCGGTTCGCCCATACTTCAATGCAATCGCGCTTTCATGTCCGGTACGCGCCACAAAAGCCTGCTCCAAACGAGCAACACTATCCCGCGCAACAGGCAAAAAACACCGCAAAATCTCTTCAAATCCGTAGTTCGGCGAAAACCGGGGAATCACAAAGCCCTCTCCTGAAAGGTATTCGCAGATGCCATGTGCTGATGAAAACCAAACGTTCTCTTCTGCCAATCCTGAAGCGCCTCTCCCTGAAGCGAGACAGGTAAATCCGGTTTAGACAAGTCAATGGAAGCATGAATACCAGTCAATTTGGGCTGTTGACTGGTCTGCATAATCACTTTCACCAATAGCTTTTTCAGGATGCGTTGCAATAAGGGGGAAGTCAGACACAGCAGCCCTAAAATACGCATGATCATGGCTGTCACCAGATTGTTCAGCGGCTGCTTTCTTGGAATCGCCTGATATTGCCATTGCAATCGGGTAGCGTCATTCTGAAACTCATGTGGCGGGCAGCCCTGCGTCGTCAACGCCCCGTGTGTCAAAGCAACCAGACTCTCATCCTGCCAATCGTCATGCCGAACCACTCGCCGCAGAGCACTATTTCGAGCCGAAAAAGCCAGCATGGCGCGTTCTTCCCGCACCAGCCACAAATCTGCTTTTGGCCAATGATGAGCGCCATCCGCCTGATATTGCCAGCCTGGCGCATAACCGAATGGCAGATAATGAGCCAGCAGCGCCCAAGCGTTGAAAACAGGCACAAAGTTTCCCGCATCCACACTAGTGGGACAAACGGCATCCGGGCGAGACAGATGACGGCAAAACGCCCAATCGGTTAGCGCGGAAGGCTGAACATCAAGCCCTTGTTCCCCAC
>DATNQC010000265.1:0-3147 GCA_036702885.1 Oculatellaceae cyanobacterium
GTCTTTTGCCATGCGCGCACGCCAGATGCAGCGTATCCGCAGTTCAGCATTGTGCTTGCGGTTTCTCTTGGAGCGGTTGCGCTGGCAAAAAGGCCTGATTCTTGTAAAATACTACCGGATCGCGATACCGTTCGCCAAACAAGAGTGATGACCATGAAAAAAAGCGCTGGGGCGTCTCAAGGCGGGAATTTACTGGATCTGCTGGCGGAACAAAACCGTCCGGCGCCGCTTGCGGAATTAATGCGCCCCAAAAGCCTGGATGAGGTGCTGGGGCAGGAAGCGGTTTTGGGTCCTGGGACGCCGCTTCGTAATTTAATTGAAACGCGCCAACTGGTTTCGCTGATATTCTGGGGCTTGCCCGGTGTGGGAAAAACCACGCTGGCCCGGATTATCGCACAGCAGTCGGACGCGCAATTTATCGAACTCAGTGCGGTGAACTCCGGCATTAAGGAGTTGCGCGAAGCAGTGGAGCGGGCTGAAGAAGCGCTTAAACTGTCGGGGCGACCAACGGTGGTGTTCATTGATGAGATCCACCGGTACAGCAAGACCCAGCAGGATGCGATTCTTCCCCACGTAGAAAACGGGACTATCGTTCTGATGGGGGCCACGACGGAAAATCCGTCGTTCCAGGTGATTCCGGCGCTTTTATCCCGCGTGCTGCTGGTGCGATTGCAGCCGATGGAGCGTTCGCACATGACGACGTTGGTGAAGCGCGGAGTAATTTATCTGGGCAGACACAGGCAAAAGACGATTATTTCCCATGATGCGATTGGCTTTATTGTGGATTACGCCAATGGTGATGGGCGAAGTGCGCTGAATTTGCTGGAAACCGCATTTAAATGCGCACCGATCGTTCGAGATGCGGATGGTCAGGACGCCCGGCAGATTGAGGTTGAACTTCTGGAGCAAATCGCCCAGCAAAACCGGCTGAATTATGACCGTCAAGGCGATGAGCATTACGATCATGCGTCTGCTTATCAAAAAAGCATGCGGGGTGGTGATGCTGATGCCGCCATTTATTGGCTGGCCAAAATGATTGCCGGAGGTGAAGACCCGCGTTTTATTGCCCGGCGGCTGATGGTGACTGCTAGTGAAGATGTGGGACTGGCGGACCCAATGGCGTTTCAGCTGGCGGTGGCGGCAGCCGAGTCGGTGGAGCGTCTGGGGCTTCCGGAAGGGCGGATTCCGCTTGCGTTAGCCACCATTTATACGGCCCGCGCTGCCAAAAGCAATGCAGCCATCTGTGCGGTGGATGATGCGTTAGCGGATATCACGAAGCGCGGGCATTGTTATGCGGTTCCGCCGCATTTGCGGGATGCCCATTACAGCGGCGCGAAAGACTATGGGCATGGGGTAGGGTATGTTTATACACACGAACACCCGGACATCCCACAAGACTTTTTGCCGCCGGAACTCAAGGGCAAACGCTACGTGAAAGATTAATGTTTGAAGAACAGGATTTTCTATGACCCGACAGCTTGCATATCCGCTCATATTGGCTTCCAGCTCCCCGCGACGTCGGGAGTTGCTGGCTTCTCTTGGGTTGACCTTTGAAGTGATGAGCCCCAACGTTGATGAGGATGCGTTTCGGCTGGACCATCTGCCGCCGGAGGAGATTGTTCGTTTTCTCTCCCGCACCAAGGCGCAGGAAGTGTTTAAGCGTAATCCGCATGCCATTGTTATTGGGGCGGATACCATTGTGGTGTGCGATGGGGTGATTTTTGGCAAGCCCAAGGATCAGGATGACGCCTACCGCATGCTGGATGCCCTGCAGGGGAAGCGCCATGAGGTATATTCCGGCATTACGGTGTTCCATCCGCAGGAATCGCCAGAGCGGCCACCGTTTAGTAGCGAGGCGCTTTGTACGCATGTGTTCATGCGTTCACTCACGCCGGATGAAATCCGCGCCTACATTGCAACTGGCGAACCCCTGGATAAGGCGGGAGCTTATGCGATTCAGGGCTACGGAAGTACGCTTATTGAGCGCATTGAAGGCTGCTACTTTAACGTGGTGGGGATGTCGCTGTTTCTGCTCAATCAGCAGTTCAGCACCTTGGGTGAAACATTGCTGGATGCGCCGACCGATGCCTTGATTTAAACGCTGACGCCGACAAGATTCCTTGTCGGCGCGCTCTACTTCAATGCTTGTCGATGTGTTAGTCGGAACGGACGGGTGCGGTTTGCCACTGGAATGCGCAAGCCCCGGTGAATGCCGCGCTGTTGCTTAAAAATTCCTTGATGCTCCGAAAATCTGCCACTGCCTCCGAATACCGCAATTGATCTTCCAGAAAGTACTTGCTGTTACGGTAACGGCGGTCGCAAGGTAAACCAATCTGCCCGAAGGTATTGTTTTCTGACTGGCTCATGCGGTGTACGTCCCCTTTCTTTCCCAGGCGTAAGCATCCGTACATGCATAAACGTAATTTTTTCGTGTTTGGCGCTAGATTTTAACCAAGTGTTTACTTAATTGTTTTTTAAATAATTAAAATGGTATGTTTTTGCTAAAATCGCAAGATGACCGCTTTCTCTTACATTGTGGAGGCTCAGGAGCAGAACGCTCGCGCAGGCATTTTTAGCACGCCGCATGGGCTGGTGCATACGCCGGTTTTTATGCCGGTGGGGACGCATTCGGCCGTTCGCACGCTCACCTGGGCGCAGGTGGCGGAAACCGGAGCGGAAATTGTCCTGGCAAACTCCTACCATCTCTACTTGCGGCCCGGTCACCGTCTCGTGGAAAAAGCCGGAGGCTTGCACCACTGGATGAATTGGCAAAAACCTATCCTGACGGATTCCGGTGGTTTCCAGGTGTTCAGTTTGGCCAAACACCGTGATATTACCCCCACAGGGGTTTGGTTCAAAGATGTGGTGGATGGCAAAAAGCACTTCATGGGTCCCAAGGAGTCGATGGAAATTCAAAATGCTCTGGGTGCGGATATTATTATGGCCTTTGATGAGTGTCCGGCGGGCACGGTGGATTACGACTATGCTAAAAAATCGCTGGAAATGACCAATCGCTGGCTGGAGCAGTGCTTTGAAGCCCATGTGCGGCCGAAAGATCAGGCCTTGTTCCCGATTGTGCAAGGCTCAACCTATGAGGATCTCCGCAAGCAAAGCGTTGAATTTGTATCGCAAATGCCGGCGTATGGG
>DATNQC010000279.1:0-3122 GCA_036702885.1 Oculatellaceae cyanobacterium
CAGCCACACCACTCTTTTAATGCGGTTTGATTTTCGATAATGCCGCTGCAAAGCACATCAATTTCTGCCAGGCCAGCAGAATGATTCTCCAAATGAGCAACCAATGTATTGTCGATCAATTCCTCGAATTTTTGTTTGGCAGAATTGAAAGCGTCCAGCGATGCAAGGAAATCCGTTACCACGCGCCCTACGGCAGCTTCTGGCGCTAGCAGATCATTGGCGTCGTAAAGCAAAGCGCGAATTTTACCACGCATGGCCGTCATGGATTCCATATCGTCAGCCAGTTTGCCAACGGCAGTGCGCAAACGAATGGCAAGTGATTTCAGTGCTGTAATCGCTTCAGGATTGGAATCGTAGGAATTCCAATCACGCAGACCTTTTAGAGCTCGATCCAAACGATCAATATTGCGACCGGCATCGCGCAGTAGTTTCAATACTTCAATATCGTTATTGGGATCAGGGTTGCCTAAGGCACCGCCCTGCTTCAGCTCTTTAATAACAGCGCGTTTGGTAAAAAAGCTTTTGGGCCACCAAGTATTGTTCGCCTCGCGCCAACGCTCGCCCAATACATCTGCATCCAGTTTTTGCCACGCCAAAGGCGCGTACTGACAGCTTAATTTGGCCTGGGCTTGGATATATTTTTTGAGATAGTTAATCGCCTCTTCCAGAGCGTCCACACGTTCGGTTGCACCCGGTTCCAGCGCGAATGCGGACTGCTTGCGATAAGAATCCAGCAACACCTGACCCAATTCAGCCACCGCGTCAAATTTATGCAGTGGAACATTGCCTAGGCTTAAACCCAGAGCATTCCATAAAGAGGGAAATGCACGCTCCATATGTTTTGCCTGCACCTGCAATTGACGGGCGCTGTTGACGACCTCTTCTTGCCATTGAGGTCGCCAATCATGATTGGCAATAATGCGCAGGGAATGATTTTTGAGATTGCCGACAGCCTTGGACTGAACCTCCAACCATTGGGCAACTTCCCGCAATCTCTGCAATTGTTGCGTGTCGTGATAATCGGCATTCGGCCAGAAGAGTTTTATCTTTGCGGCAAGATCCGCATCCCTCACTTTAATGCCTATCGCATAGTGAGGCGTCAAACCGTTGCGGCGAGGGGTATGCAGTGCATCGACAACCCGATTCAAACGATCGCGCAAGGCTTTCAAACGCGCAGCTTCTTTTTCCCAACTGGAGGCATCAAGCTTGGATGAAGTCGCCCAGGATGTGCGCAACTGCTCCAATACATCGGCTTTTTTCGCTTTATTGGAATGCAATTCCAAACAGAAGTGGCCCAAACCAATATCTTTTAAGCGGCGATGTACAACCTCCAAGGCTGCGGTTTTTTCCGACACAAAAAGAACTTTTTTCCCTTTGCCCAGCATATGGGCAATCAGATTACTGATGGTTTGGCTCTTACCTGTACCGGGCGGACCTATAATCACAAAATCCTTACCGCGATCCGCCGTGGCTATGGCAGCCATCTGGGACGAGTCAGCAGGCAATGGCGTTAACAAATCGGATGGAGAATATTGTTTATCGATATCCGCTGGTTCCACAAAACGAATATCGCTTTCATAAGGCTCTCGCGGCGTTTCCAGCAGATGTTTTACCACCGGATTGCGCTTTAAATCCTCCGAACGATCAACCAGATCCTTCCACATTAAATATTTGGCGAAGGAAAAGTGACCGAGCACCACATCCTCGACAACTTCAAATCCCGGTACGCTTTTAATTGCGTGCCGCACCCGGTTCCATATGCCTGCGACATCAATACCACTCTGGTCTTGCGGTAATACGCTATTCAGGCCGGTCAGTTCGATGGCGAAATCCCGCTTGAGCATTTCAACCAGGGTAGTGTTGAACATGGGCTCATCATCGCTCGCCGTGACTTGAATACCACTGCGCACGGATTTTCGCTCTAGGGAAACCGGCAATAAAATCAGTGGCGCGCGATAGCGACGTTCCTCTTTGGTATTTTGTTTCCACAGCAAAAATCCAATCGCCAAAAATAAGGTATTGGAGCCGCTCTCTTTTAAAGAGGTCTGCGCTTTACGATAAATTTCGACTGCCCGCTTATCCAACTCCTCGGAATTTAATTCCACCAACAATTGTTTTTTGGTTAGGGCATCGCGCGCATATTCGGCTTTTAAAGCCTGCCCGGTGCGTTGACGATAAAGTTGCTCATCCTGTTCCAAACCCTGCAATTTAGGGAAAGGTGCAATGGAAATGCGCGCACCAGATGCCAGCATGTCTTCCAGCAAACCAGGATCTGTGCTGACAAAGGTAAGGCTGGTTTTACCCGATTTATGATTCAGCAAAGGATTGCGCGCAGACAAATCCAGCAATTTCCGCTGCCAGCGGTCCAGCCGTCCACTTGGCGTGTTGTCCACTTCTTCTACAACAACAGATGTTGGAAGATCAGGAGCGCTTTCCAGGACAGGCTCGTACGCAAAGGATTCCCCTGCGATAGCCGTCTGGTCGGACTGAACTTTAAGACTGATGGGATTAATGCGATGCGCTCGTGCGCGGCGAATATCAATGGCAGCGACAAATTCGTGCTCTCTGTCGCGAGAGATAACCTGCTCGCCAACCTTCACCGCTTGAGAAAACGGCGGCGCCGGGTGCTGAGCTACAAAGGTGGTTTCGATCAAAATCAATTCTTTAAGCGGTATACGCTGCCGCAGCACTTCCGCCTCACTCATCACCACACTGGCGAGATCTTCCGGCTCCAACCACAGTCCCACCAAAGCGTGATCCTTGGTAACCAGCACCAAAGGATTCAATCCGGCCTGTTCAAATGCGGCGGCAAACAATAATGTTGTGTCCAAACACGTCGCCACCTTGTTGGATTCAATTTTTCCCGGCAGCCGTATTTTTTGCCCGTTTTTCTCAAAACTGGCAGGTGGCAGTGCGTAACTCACCTGCATTTTGACGATGGCCGAATAAATAGCCGATGCCATCATCCACACCCGCTCGCGCGAATTTGACGTGTAGCCATTCATGGAATCGGGTTTACCGGCTTTGCGTAGAATCTGGCTCGCCTGATTCAACAAACGATCTACCGCCGGGTCATTCGGCATACAAAACGCCGCCAAAAGCTCCGGCATATAACCTGCGCC
>DATNQC010000301.1:0-3487 GCA_036702885.1 Oculatellaceae cyanobacterium
GCCTTAAGGCATGGTTAGAGTATGGAGTTGAGCTTAATCTAGTTCGTGACCAATTTCCCGATGGATGCCTGAAGTAGGGAATGCGCATAACAAAACCATGCAGCCGACGCTCGTACCTCGCGCGGCTGATGGTTGGCGTTATAGGTGTGTCGGTTGAATAAAATAAATATTGTAGTAACCGGCAACAGCATCTCACATGCCGGGTTTTGCGGAGCTGTTTTATTAGTTCAGCGCGTAATTCGGAGCGCGTTTTCAACGCAGTTTCGTTAAGCCCTCTGAAATACCGAATATCATCGGTGGTGCTTAGCAGCAATGTTTCACTTGGGTAGTGGGTTTGGTAGTTAATAAAAATGGTGGTGTCGTAGGTGTCAGCTCATTCGGCTGGTTTTGGTAGTTAAAAAGTGCGGTGGTGGTTCAACGTGCATTACGTTTGTTCCTATAACAATCGCAACCATGCGAAATTTACTCCGGCGCTCTTTTTGTGCCGAAAAGCCTGGCACAAAAAACCACCTCCATAAATTCGCCTGTTGCGGGCGTTATGGCTCGAAGGAACCCTCCAATGTTCAAATGGATAAGATCGTTGCTTTCTAAAAATAATGAAGATGATGGCCAGAGACCTAAGGCTGCTTCGAGTCCTTATGCTGCATTTAAAGTTTGGTTCGATGAAAATAGAGCATGGTCACACTGGCCGGATAAAGAGCCACAGTCTGCGGCGTGGAATGAGCTGATTGGTGTTGCCGTAGAAACTACTGATCAAGGGCCCTTTGTAGAAGATGTTTGGTGGCACCTAGCTACTAAAGACGGAGTAGTAACCTATCCAAGCGAAGCAACAGGTGCAGGTGAATTGTTAGAGCGACTTCAAAAGATCCCTACATTCAACAACGAGCGTTTAATCGAAGCAATGTCATCTACATCAAATCAAACGTTCATACTGTGGGATCATGAAGGTCGGCACCAATAAAGCCATAACAAGCGCAGGCACAGGGACAAAAGTTCCGCTGCGCTTCATTTTGCCCGTGCTGCGGGCGTTATGTCAGAGCCAGTTGGTAGGATCGAAAGTGACACCAGAGCAAAAGCAAGCGTTCCGCGAAAAAGGTTGTATTTATATCCCTGGCGCTCTCGCTAAGAGCGTGGTTCTGCCCGTCAGGGATCATCTGCTCAAAGCGCTCAAGAGTCAGAATATCTGGTCGGCAGGAAGGGCTTTGTCTCAAAAGTGGAAAGATGTTCCGATTTTCCAGCAAACCGAAAAATTGGGCCAGCTGATCAGTTTTCCAGGTCTGAATGGGAAGATTATTCCCCGAAATCTGTATTCCCATATGTCTCAATTGGCTGATGCACCCTTGCATGGCCAGGATGCTCAGTTGCTCATTTCCCTGCCTCATAAGGTTGCATGGAGTCTTGAAGGGTTAAACTGGCATCGCGATATCTCCAAGTTTCAGCTTAAGGACCTTCCGGGGGTTCAAGCTTTTGTCCTTTTGGATAATGTGGCGGTCCACGGAGGCGCTACTTTGGCCTTGGCTGGCTCCCACCGGTTGGATAGCCAATCTCTGGCAAAGCAACGCATCCCGGAGCTCATTGGCCATGATGGAAAGCGCAGTGCAAATATTGGCGGCGTCGAGTTATCTCTCGTGGAGATGTCCGGCCGACCTGGGGATGTCTATCTGATGGATATGCGGGTACTGCATACGCCTTCAATCAACTCAACCCGGCAGGTTCGGATGATGGCTACAGTCCGTTACTTCACTGAGCATTATTTTTAAAGGTATGGGGCAGATAACAGTCAGCTGTTCACGGACGCGCCTGCGCGCCGGAAAGCTGAGCGTTATTTTCGCTTTATATTTTTAACGGTAATACCATGAAGCAAGGTTTAGCGTGTTTGTTCCTCGTGCCGCAATTAGCGAATGCAACAACAAACACCACTCGCCCTTGCATATAGCGTTGCCACTAAGAGAAATTGCTGTAAATATCAGCAAATGTAATTTTAACCGGTGCCATGGTTGGCGGTTGCAAAACCCTGCCTTCGTTCAACCGCAAACTATCGCTCCAATAACAATACGCACCTGTACACGCCCTTCGGGCGTCGGACGCACGTTCCGTGCGCTGCAGTGCTTTGGCGTTATTTTCGCAGGTAAGCTTTGGCTATAAAAGTTGGTTTGAGTTCGAGCGTAGTGTTTTTGCTCGTCGAGCCTCAATGAGTGAATGCAACAACAAACACCACTCGCCCTTGCATGTAGAGTTGCCACTAAGAAAAATTGCTGCGAATATCAGCAACAGCAATATTAACCGGTGCCATGGTTAGCGGTATGAAAACCTGCTTTCGTTCAACTGCAAACCATCGCTCCACTAACAATTCGTACCTGTACACGCCCTTCGGGCGTCGGACGCGCGTTCCGCGCGCCGCAGTACTTCGGCGTTATACCGGAAGAATCATATGCCAGACATAGCAGGCGACATTGAAAACAGACCAAAGGAACTATGGGACTTTCCCAACTATGGCTGTTTGCCGGATCGACCTTTTGAAATCGATTTAGAAAGCGCTATTGGCGAATTCCTGGCGCAAGATATTTTCGATTTGGATGGGACTCAACCGATTGAATCGAAAATATTGGGCCTATCCAAGAAATACTTTGATGGCCATCCGGTAATAGAAGTCAACCCTTCCGAAGAAGCTATTGATTTCTATCGAGAACGTGGTGACACATTCCAAATGATTAACGTAATCGTGTGTTGTCACTCGTTCGAAGAACGGGGTGGTAAGCTTTATGGTTTGCCCTACCATATTTCTTTGCGCCCAGCCCAGAAAAGAGGAAAGCCATCAAGCGTCGGGGTTGATTGGATAAAGAACATGGACCTGAGTCGAGTGTTGGAGGGTAACCCTCATTACATGGGGTATAACCCTTTTTCTGATGCCTTTGGTTTTTACGCTGTTGGCCCAGTACCCACAAATGAAAATATTTGTTCTGACACAATCGGCCTAGTCTACAACACATACTTTCTGGCATCGAATTACGATAAAAAAGATGTTTGTGATCCGGGAATGTGCACTTCCCTTCTCGGAGATAGTAAATCTTTGCTGGCTGATTATAGGAAATTCCGGTTTTCGCGTTACTTCCGGGAGTTTAAATCGACAGAACCAGTTAAAATATGGGGCTGTGACTCGCCGATTGAGCTATTTCTTTTGCAGGCTATGAGTCATCTTGGTCTAAATCCGAGGATTCAAACTCTAATATTTCCAGACGGATCAACGTTTCCATCCCTTCAGTCTATGTGGGAGGGTGGCCTACGAACAAAAAAACTGGCCAAGACTATTACAGAGGCAGATTTTTTCTTTGAAAACGAAAAAGTAGCTGTCTTCTGCGATTCGGTGGCACACCATACTTCTGATGATGCGGTGGCCAAGGACTCAGCCATTGACCAAGAGCTTACCAAACTAGGCATTCGGTCTATTCGGATATCGGGAGCTGACATTATGAGCTCTCCGGTAGAG
>DATNQC010000304.1:0-3306 GCA_036702885.1 Oculatellaceae cyanobacterium
GAGCATGTCCAGTGTGAGCTGAATGCGCCTGAATTCCAACTGAAGTAATTGCGCCAGGGTTTTCACGAGGGTGGTTTTGGCAAGCCCTGGCAAGCCTTCAATAAGGACATGCCCTTCAGACAGCAAGCCAACCAGCAGGAGATCAATGGCGGCTGACTGGCCGAAAATCACGGTTTCAAGCTGCTGGTGCAGCGCTTGGGCAATTTGCCGGATGGGAGCGGCAATGTTGTCACTGGTGGGCATGTCGCAGTCGTTCCTGGAGTTCGGACAATTGTTGAGCGATGCGGAGAAGCTCACGATGAGGCAGCGTGCCTCCTCCACCGAGGCTGACCAGCTCTTGCGCCTCGCGGAGTGTGCCGAGCGTCTCGGCATTGCTACTACTATACGGGGAGGGCAGGCTTTCCAGCAAGGTTTGAATTTGCACGGAATCCTGTAAGTGGATTTGGTAGCGGTCGCGCAAGGTCGTGGCTACCTGCTCCAACATGGGGCGGAGTGCCAGAATAGCGGCATGACGTCGGTAATAAACGCCGGCCAATGAGTCAATAAACGGGCGAATACCGCTATTTTCCGACGCCTGCTTTTTTAGCGCGGGCCATACGGGCGTCCATCGCATAAAGCTTAGCCACAGCACCAGTAAAAACACGAAGAACAGCTGCATGGCTATGGCGCCAATGGGCGTTTTCTCCCGGAAAAAGGCGAAAATATCACCCGCTTTGCGATAGCCATGCACAAATTCGTTAATCACAAGAGGCTTTTTCTCGAGCTGGATCAGGTTCGCTAGGTATTGAAAATTGCCATCAGCATTTTTATGGAGCCATTGATTTGCAATGAGATCCGTTGAGGTGCCTAAAATCAGGCTGCCTTTTTGGTAGGGAAGCTGGATGAGTGTCGGCTGATTACGGGTGTTCCTTAAAAGCGGCGTGAAGTGCCGGCGATGCTTTGGAACGGCCTGAAGAATACCTCCGCTTTGGCTGTGGAGTGGGTAAGCGACAAAATCATTCAATGCGTGTCCGGATTGGGATGCCGAGGGGCTGAGCATGCCGGGCGCTTCGGCGATAACGCGAAATCCAACGTGTTCTATAAATGCTTTGGCTTCTGGGCGCTGGAAATCATCCAGTAGAATCAGGGTGTTGCCTTGTCCCACCCAGGTCAGGAGCTGTTGTGTTGCCGCTTCATCAAAAACCATGCGCCCTGAGATTACTGCAAAGGGTTGGATGATGAGCATGGTTGCTGGCCCTGGAAGGGCTTTCAGTTCCTGAAAAGACTCCTCCCACAAGCTGACAGGAATGCCGGATTTTTTGATGGCCAAATACCAGGCTCTACTGCCGGAAGGTGCGCTATTGTATATGGAGCGGTTTACAAAATCTTCCTTTGGGGAGAGATTTTGCGGTTTGAGCCAAATGGAAATCAAGCTCAGCACAAAAAGTAGCAGAACACACACACCGATTTGTAGGGTTGTTCTGGGTTTAGGCACGGTGAGTGATTTCCTTTTGCAGTTGGGTATACCAGGTTCCACACTGCCGGAACTGTTCTTCATTTCCGGTGCCGTTGCCATAATACAGGGATTCAAAACAGGTGGCTAACTGTTCAAATGGGGAGTGTAAGTCTTGCCGCCGTGCTTTGAGAAGAACGCCATATTCCAGATTGCTGCGCGTTTTGGAGAAGGGAATGAATTGAGTTTCATCCAGTAGGCACAATAGAGCCATGTACCAGTGCCGGATGCCGGTGCTGTAATCTCCGCGCTCTGCGGCCTTTTGTGCTTCCTGCTTGTGGAAAGCGGCGCTTTTTAATGGGAGTTCATCGAGCTGGGAAGAGATTGCTTGCGGCGCTTTTTCAGCGCGTTCCGTCCACTTGAGGAAGAGTCCCAGGAGAACGTAAAGGGCGAATAAAGCGCTTAAAACAATGATAAATCCAATAAAACCGCTAAGAAGATCTTGTGCAAAGTCGGGTATTATAGCACTGCCTGGCACTTTAAGCCCGGAAAGAGCACGAGCCAACTCCTCTGAAAAATGATTCAACAGTTTGTTGAGTTGTTGCCCGAACTCTTTAAAGGCAGGCTGCTCTAGCCACTTTTCCAACTGGCTGGGCTGTTCTGGTAGAAATTCCCGCATGTGCCGAATGTCTTCCAGAGCGGGATGCAAGTTGACCGGTTGAAAGTCATGGGGGTGTTCGGGAGGCATCCAGGGGGGAATGCCTGATGAGACGCCCTGAGCGTCGGGAGCGGTGTGACTCAAGCGTTGCAGGGTCATGGGCTGCGAACTTTCCCCGTTTGATCTATAATTCAAACAACAGGTCCATACCCGATTTTACCTCAAAGGAGCCGCTTTACGCCCATGGCTGTGCTGAAAGTTCTGAATTACGGCGATCCCCTGCTACGGCAGCCCACGGAAAAAGTGACCAAGGTGTCTGCCAAGATCCAACGACTGGTGGCAGACATGTTTGATACCATGTACGCCCAGAATGGTGCGGGCTTGGCGGCCCCCCAGATTGGTGAACTCAAGCGGATTTTTGTGCTGGATTGCTCGACGGAAGAACAGCCCTTGCCGCAAATGACGTTTATCAACCCAGTCATTGTCAAGAAATCGGGCGCTTTCATCAGTCGGGAAGGTTGCTTGAGCTTTCCAGGCGTGTACATTGACGTGAAGCGTTACAGCAATATTACGGTGCGCTACATGGATCTCAAGGGTAAAACCCAATTGATGACGGTGACGGCTGAACAAAATAGCCTACTGTGCAAGGCCATTCAGCATGAAATGGATCACCTGAACGGTATTCTGTTCATCGACCGTGTGTTGGATCGTTTTTCAACCGATCAGTTATTGGCTGAGAATCACCTTCCGCCCATTGAACCGGAAAAGATTTTGAACGAACCGGAATTGGATGCCGCCTTGGCTGGTACAGCGTTGTAGGAAGAAAGTTGGCGTTTATCATGACGCCCATTGGACTGAACTGTTATTGTGCGGCTTTATGCCGCAGCGTGAATGGATAATGCTATGACCCAGACAATTCGTATTGTATTTATGGGGACTCCGGCGTTTTCGCTGTCCGCTTTGCAAGTTTTGGCGGATGCTCCCCGCATTGAAGTGGCTGCCGTGGTGACCCAGCCGGATCGTCCGGCAGGACGGGGGCAGAAGTTGACGCCGCCACCCATTAAAACCTTGGGTGAGCAATTGGGAATTCCAACTTTCCAGACAGCCTCCATCAAAAAAGACGAACCGCTAAAGTCGCATCTGAAGTCGTTGGCGCCTGACTTTTTGGTGACGGTGGCCTTTGGGCAGATTTTGACCCAGGAAATTTTGGATATCC